>JBCDHA010000384.1:0-4461 GCA_038750705.1 Bacteroidota bacterium | reverse complement strand
ATAGCGTTTAGAAAGGCGGCCTAATTCTTCATAAAATACAATCTAGTCTAAACTTAAGTCAGAAGAAATTTTAATTTCTCCATTGAATTTGTTGAACAATGACTAATTTACGCGCCATGAAAAAGGTATATTCATTTCTGGTCATATCGTTACTCTTTTCGCACACTCTTTTGGGCCAATACAGTGAAACCATTAGTACCTCCAGACCCGGTCAAGCCGTGATTCCCTTCACTACGGGTAAGTATGTATTTCAGGTACAGTCAGGCGTGACCTATTCAGATTTTGACGATTCTGACCTAAATACAGACGGAAGCAGCACAGATTTCTTCACTATACTTCGTTATGGATTGACGGAAAATTTTGAGCTCAGATCGACCTTTGGATTTAATTCTTCAGAAGTCAATTTTGAAGATAACACCACTGCTGATGCCGGTGGATTTAGCGTTTGGAATGTTGGCATTCGATATAATATAGTAAGTGGCGAAGGTTATAAACCCTCGTTTGGCTTTCAAACAGATGTAGGATTAAACTGGGTTGGTGAAGATTTTAAGGCTGAGGATCTCGCACCTAAATTTATGCTCATCCATAGTCAGCAACTTTCCGAATTATTTGTTCTAACTACCAACTGGGCGCTCAGTTGGGATGGAAACGATAACAGCACCACAGGCAACTACGTGATAAACATTTCGTTTCCACTCAGTGACCGGCTCGGGAGCTTTGTTGAGAACTATGGCACAATCTCCAACGGTAGCATTGATCATAGATGGGATACCGGACTTGGGTACCTGGCGAATAAAAATCTTATGTTCGATTTTTCGGTAGGCTACGGTAAAAACGACGGGCTTTCCGATTGGTTTATAGATGCCGGCATATCCTGGAGGGTAAAAGTGAAATAATAAAGTCCATGGAAGAAAAGTCTTGCTTAGAATGTGGCACTCCAATTTTTGGCCGGTTTGATAAAAAATTCTGTTCAGACCAATGCCGCAATACCTATAACAACAAGTTGAACAGCGACTCGAACAATTATATCAGGAATGTAAATAACATCTTGCGCAAAAACAGGCGTATTTTAATGAAGCTAAATCCTACCGGCAAGACTAAACTTCATCGGGATAAACTTTCAGAAAAAGGGTTTGACTTTAACTATCATACAAATAAATACAGTACCCGAGCGGGCGCTACTTACTTTTTTTGCTATGAACATGGCTACCTGGAGCTGGATAACAACTGGTTTATGCTTGTAAAGCGTCAAGAATATGTAGAGTAATTCTATTGCACTTATTTCCAGGTAGTTGCATTTTTAACTAATAAGAAAGAGCTTAGTACTATGAAGAGAGCACGGCCCCTGCTTCTATGCTTGGCTTTATTTTTTGGTGCCTGCGACAAATGTGACGAATGTGTAAGTAAATTTGACTTTCAATTTCAGTTTACAGACATTAACAACCGCGAAGTATTCACCGATGCCTCAGCGCTTCAAATCACAGATTTAGAAAATACCACTTTCGCTGCCTCCAGAATTACACAAGATGAAGATACCGTATACAGTGTATCTTTAATCTATGATGACCCACTTCTGGACCCGCCCGATAGCATTCTATTAACCTATAATAATACACTCATAGATACCGTGCTCGTTGATATTTCTTTTAGTAATGATAGCGACTGTTGCAGCAATGTATTACAGGTAGGCTCCGTTCGTTTTTTTAATCGGAAGGTCAGCCGGCTTGTCAGACCTAACGGAAGTATTTATAACATCTTAATAGAATAAATTAACTGGTGTCCGACTAAATTTGTTGAACAAGAAAAAAGTGCCTTTGAAGCGTCCGAGAAAAGATTTTTCCTCAAAGCTGAAAACTACCCCCACCCGCCAATTGGCGGGAGTAATTAAGAACTGCCCTTTAGGGAATTTAATGGGTGTTTTTAGCGAATGATTCCAAATCAAAAAAACTTTTCTCGGAAGCCAGTAGAATAAATTAAGAGGTTGTAGTTAGCTCATATTTGCCTGTGCCCAGCCGATTAAGAAGCTTAAAATGACTCTTTATTGCACCAAAAAATGTTTTATGATGATAATAAGGCACGTCAAATTCGTGAGCTGTTTCTCTGACAATTTTTGATATTTTATGGTAATGTATATGGCAGATATTTGGAAAGAGATGGTGTTCAATCTGATGATTTAGTCCGCCTACAAGCCAGGTAAACCATCGGCTTCCATTGGCAAAGTTCGCTGTGGTACGCATTTGATGGATAGCCCAATTGTTTTCAACACTGCCCTGTTCATTTGTTTTGTAAAAATCGGTTTCTTCTATTACGTGTGCCGGTTGAAAAATAAGAGCCAGCTGCAATCCGCAAACGAACTGCATCCAAATAAATCCCAATACTATTATCCACCACGATAAAGGAATTAAAAGCATAGGTAATACCAGGGTAAGCCCGAGGTACCATAATTTATTAAAAATAACCTGACTCAACGCCTTCTTCAGGGTAAGGCCTTGTGCAGCTAGCAGGTTCATTTTATTGTATTTTACCACAGATTTAAAATCCTTACTTACAAACCAATAAATAGTCATTATACCGTAAAAAAACCATGCATAAAAAACCTGGAACTTAAATATCCACTTCCTTTCCTGTTTAGGAGAAAAACGCATCACCGGGTTGCTGATATCTTCATCGTATCCTTCCACATTGGTATAGGTATGGTGCAGGACGTTATGCTGTATTTTCCAATTTACATGATAGGCTCCAAGAAAGTTGACCATAAACCCCAGTACATTATTTACCTTTTTACTTTTGGAATAGGATCCATGGTTGGCGTCGTGCATGATAGAAAGGCCTATGCCGGACATACCGAATCCCATTAAGGTCCACATCAAAAAAACCATCCACGCTCCCGAGACCAAGCCCGTAAGCATTAAGGCAAGTGGAACAAAGTAAAGCACAAGCATAAAAACGGTTTTCACCTTCATGCTCGTGTTAGCATGCCTCGAAATATTGTTTTCTTTAAAATAGAGATTAACACGCTCTCTCAGCTCTTGAAAAAACTCTGGCCTATCTTTTTTATTAAATCTTACGATTGGTAAACTCATACTTTCAATTTGAACTCTAACTTAACCAATAACCCCGGCAGGTGGTTTATTTTTATATAACCGGTATTCATTGCAAGTAGACAAATCTCTATTGATTTTGTGACAACCTAAATTGTAATTCACAAGTACCGAATGAAAATTTTATAGCGTTACTTCCAATTTTTATTTACCTTACCCTTGATGAAAACGGCTACTACGCTACATGAACTCGCCAAACGGCTGAACTTAAGCACAGCTACAGTTTCCAGAGCATTGAAGAATCATCCGAATATCGCTCCGGATACCAAGGCCCGGGTTCTTAAGCTGGCAGAAGAATTAGACTATGAACCAAATGCCTACGCGGTAAGTCTTAGAACAAGCAGTAGTAAGGAGTTTGGTATTATTGTGCCCACATTAACCGGCTTTTTTAACGATTCGCTGATTAGCGCCATCCAAGATGGGTGCAGCCAGGAAGGGTATTCGGTACTCATTTTCGTATCTGACAATAACCCGGAAACCGAGCTTTCGTCTTTAAAAATCTGCAAGCAACGTCAGGTAGATGGAGTGTTTATAAGTGTCACCTCTCAAACCCAAAACCTGGAGTCCTTCAACAAACTTAACCGTTTGGGCACTCCTGTGATCTTTGTAGATAGAGTACCCACAAATGATACCGAACATAAAATATGTTTCGAAGATGAAGTTGCCGCTAGGTTAAGTGCCGAGTATCTAATAAAAAAAGGAAAGCGGAAGTTACTGGCACTATTTGGCCATCATCAATTGTCTATTTCCCAGAAGAGACTGGCAGCGTTTCAGCAGGTGTTTGAAAAGGCGGGATTGAAAAAGCGTCTTACCATCAGGCATGCACAAGGGCATGAAGCCTCTGCCGATCAAGTACTTAAGGAGCTAAAAGACGACCGTGGCTATGATGCTATTTTTTGTATGACCGATGAGATTTTAATTGGCGCTATGAAATCATTACAGGTATTAGGATTGAAGGCCCCAGATGATATTGGCATACTGTGCATGAGCAACGGTTTTTTCCCGAAGCTTTATCATCCGGAAATCACGTACATAGAAACGAGTGGAAAAAAACTTGGTAAAACCGCTTTGAATTATATGTTTTCACTTTTAAAAAACGAGAAAAAACAGGCTAGTTCTAAAATATCAATGGAAATAATTGAAGGCGGTTCCATTTAGAACAAACCTTATCCGGATACATCGTTGAGAATGCCACCTAATAGTTAAAATACGCTCAAACTTTCACATAAGAAATATTCCTTCACACTAAGCAACCCTTTGTATATTTAATACATCTATTAGCTGAACCATTAAATAAGATTTCAAAATGCGAGTACTTTTTACTGTTGTGGTATCAGCGTTACATTTCTCTTTGATTGCT
>JBCDHA010000383.1:0-4467 GCA_038750705.1 Bacteroidota bacterium | reverse complement strand
GTTCTGTTTTTCATTAATTCTTCAATAGCCGACTGCACCAATATCTCTGATTCAGTATCAAGTGCACTCGTAGCCTCATCTAATATAAGAATTTTTGGGTCTTTTAATAGCGCCCGGGCAATTGCTATTCGTTGACGTTGACCCCCTGATAATTTAATGCCCCGCTCTCCAACTAATGTGTTATATCCATTCGGAAATGATTCTATAAATTCAGCGGCATTAGCCTTTTTTGCCGCCTCTAGCACTGCCTCGCGAGTTGCATCGGGCTTGCCATAAACTATGTTATCGTAAATGCTACCTCCAAAGAGTATGACCTCTTGAGGAACAATA
Source organism: Bacteroidota bacterium (assembly GCA_038750705.1). GTDB lineage: Bacteria > Bacteroidota > Bacteroidia > Cytophagales > Cyclobacteriaceae > Fulvivirga. Next base: position 4,137 of record JBCDHA010000383.1, on the reverse strand, counting down.
CCAATCTGTTTTCTGAAATTATATAGATCATAATCCTCTATATTTTTGTCGTTTACTGTGATTCGTCCGTTCGTGTAAGTGTAATATCGCATCAATAGCTGGATAATAGTAGACTTACCGGCCCCACTCGGACCCACTAATGCCAATTTTTGACCTGATAGTATGCTGAGTGAAATGCTGTTCAATACACTGACTTCAGGCCTTGAAGGATAAGAGAAAGAAACATCCGTAAAACGGATATCCCCATCCAATGGTAGTTCCTCCTGTTTTACTGATCCTGATTCATGCGGTTCATCTATAATTTCCAATACGCGTTCACTGGCCCCTATGGCACGTTGAAGTTGACCGTAAATATCACCCAGGCCAGCTATAGAACCTCCTATAAAAGTTGTGTAAAGAATAAATGAAAGTAAATCACCAACGGTTAATGAACCCGACTGTACTAAGATGGCGCCGTACCACATTACGCCTACAATACCACCAAAAAGCGCTAAAATGATAAATGATATAAAAGCGCCTCGGTAGGTTGCCGTTTTCAGCGCTACTTCTATTACATGATTAAGTGATTTGGCATATCTATTTGTTTCCAGCTTTTCATTGGTAAATGCCTTAACCACGCTAATGGTTTGCAACGTTTCTTCTACAATAACATTAGCCTGGGCCAAATTATCTTGTGTATTCTTAGATAGTCTACGAATGTACTTTCCGAATACTAAGGCAGCTATAACCAAAACCGGAAAAGTGCAGAGCATAAAAAAGGTCAGCTTAGGGGTAATAAAAAATATAACGAGGGTGCCTATTACTAGCGTGGCCAGCTGACGAAAAACTTCTGCCAGCGTAGTCGAAAACGTATCCTGAAGCATGGAAACGTCAGACGTTATCCGACTAGTCAGCTCCCCAACACGTCTGGCATCAAAAAAAGACAGGGGTAATAGCAATATATTCGAAAATACGGCCTTTCGAACATCCGCCATTGAACGCTCGCTGACCTGAGCAAATAAGTAAACGCGTAAAAATGAAAAAACGCTTTGAATAAGTAGAACGGCTATCAGGGCCACCGTTAGCTGATTAATAGTACCTAATAACCATGATTTCCCCGAAGCCACATCAACTAATTTTCCTGCTAAATAAGGAAAGGAAAGAAGTATAACGCTGCCAAAAACCAGGCATATCATCCCCACTGTAAACCGCGTTTTATACGGTATTATAAATCGGAAAATACCCAGAAGCTTTTTAAAGTTCGATTTGTTTAAGGGCCTTTTTTCTGAATCCTTCAATTGCTCTCGTCTCTTTGCCATTCAAAATCCTTTCCTGGCTGCAAATCTATTAGATATAGAACTTACCAACGCAGAAACATGTTAAAATCGTAGTATCTTGTTCGCTATGACAAGTTCTCATTATGAATTTTTAAATTATCTTTAGCTCATCTACAAATATTAGGTTATGGACATCCTTAAGCGCATTCTTGTTGGAATAGATCTATCTGAAATTGACGTAACGCTAATAAGATATACCGATTTGTTGGTAAGCGCTTTTGACGTTGATACGGTCTATTTTATTCATGTAGCCAAGTCATTAGAGATTCCTGACGAACTATTGGAAAAGTATCCTGACCTCATTCCACCGTTAGATGAGACTATAGAGAAGCAAATAGAAAGTTTGGTTGACCAGTATCTGGAAAACAAGGATAAGGTTAAAGTTAAAACTATTGTAAAAGAAGGAAATGCCGAAGATAAAATCCTTCGCTGGTCAGATATCAAAGAAATAGACCTGATGGTATTGGGCAGAAAGCACAATCTTAAAGGTAGCGGCCGGCTGCCCGGTCAGTTGACAAGAGTTGGACACTGTTCTGTGCTTATGGTACCGGAATTTGTAGAACCAAAAATTGATAGAATAATGGTTCCTGTAGATTTTAGCAAGAATTCTTCTATCACCCTTGTTGAAAGTATGAAGATCAAAGACTGTTTCAAAGCCAAATTAATTATTCAACATACCTATCGAGTACCCATTGGATATCATGCCAGCGGGAAATCGTACGAGGAATTTCAGGAAATAATGAAAGAGCACGCCTTTAAAGATGCGGATAAGTTTTTATCAAAAAATGGCATTGATAAAGATTTGGTTGAAGTAGTAGTGACTGAAGATGACAATGACGAGCCTGCTGATAGAATATATGAGGAGGCAAATTCAAGAAAAGTTAATCTGGTAGTCATTGCTTCAAGGGGACGTACCGGATTGGCTTCTATGCTCTTAGGTAGTGTAGCGGATAAGCTTTGCCAATATGATACTACTATACCACTCCTCATTATCAAAAATAAAAAAGAGAATATGGGCTTTCTGGAAGCACTCTGGAGAATTTAACAACTTCGGTGTTACGCTTTAATGTAATGAATGAACCTTCATTATTTTGCTACCTAAACGACGGTTTGTGCTTTCCTTAGAGATAGTTTATACCTGCATTAATACTGAATGACACCTCATCTTGAAACATCATTTTCTGAATTCCCTTTATCTCATAGCCGTTGATGATAATGCTATTATTCATATCTTCAAAATGAAGAGTAAAATCACGTTGGCTTTTGTAAACAGGATTATTTTCGTGCCATCTTGCCTCGATCCTGCGCAAGTCAGTCACATCATCAAGAAAATACAGCCTTAAATACTTAATTTCTGCTTCATCACTGGTGGTTGTAAAAGTTCTTATGGTTAGATTACTGAAAGTATCTTCAGAATCTTCGACTCGGTACTGACCGCGCCATTGCGGTTTGTTAATATCTATCCGCTCAAATATCCCCAACTCGCTTTTCCATTGAGAATTATCAGGTACTATAGCAGCTTTAGCCGTATCCGAACCAAAGATCGCCACTTTCGACAGGGTTGCCTCTCGCGATTCCAATAGCCGGTATTGCTCATTGATTACCGCGGCAATATCAAAATAGTCAACAATCCCTTTTTTATCTACACCCTGGCACGACACTGAAAATATGAAGAACAGAAAAACGGGTACTCTCATGAAACCAATACATTACCAGTCATAGCGGCAGGAATCTCGAGTCCCATGAATTTCAGAATGGTGGGTGCCAAATCCCCCAGTTTGCCGTTAGTTAAGTCTCCTTGAAAATCTTTATCTACTATAATACAGGGAACCAGGTTTGTGGTATGAGCTGTATTCGGGCTGCCATCCGGGTTGATCATAATATCAGAGTTACCATGATCAGCTATGATGATGGTAAGATAGTCATTATCCAAAGCTGCGGATACTACTTCTTTGGCGCAGGCATCTACTGTTTCACAGGCCTTCACAGCTGCTTCGAAAACACCCGTATGTCCAACCATATCTGGATTGGCAAAATTTAAACAAGTAAAGTCTGGCCAGTTAGCTTCTAATTCCGGAATTATTTTATCTCGGATGTCAGCTGCACTCATCTCCGGTTGGAGGTCATAGGTAGCTACTTTAGGAGAAGGACACAGTAGTCTTTTTTCATTTTCAAACTCCTCTTCTCTGCCGCCGGAAAAGAAGAAAGTAACATGAGGATATTTCTCAGTTTCAGCGATTCTTATTTGGTTCTTTCCGGCACCCGCGAGCACTTCACCAAGCGTATCATTAAGATTATCTTTTTCAAAGATGACATCTACGCCTGCAAAAGTATCGTCATACTTTGCCATTGTAATGTAGTGCAAGTCAAGTTTTTGCATATTCTGCTCTGGAAAATCTTGCTGGGTAAGGGCCATTGTAATTTGTCTGCCTCTGTCTGTCCTGAAATTGAAGCAGATAACAATATCTCCTTCCTCAATTCTTGCCAACGATTCACCTTGTTCATTAGTCGCCAGTATCGGCTTAATGAATTCGTCAGTCACATCTTCATCATAGCTCTTTTGAACAGCATCTTTTATACTCGTGGTTTTAGCACCCTCATTATTGACTAAAAGATCATAAGCCAGCTTTACACGTTCCCAGCGTTTATCTCTGTCCATAGCGTAATATCGGCCAATTACCGAAGCAATTTTACCCGTTGTTTGCCTGGCATGGTCTTCTACTTCTTGTAAAAAGCTTAGCCCGCTATTTGGGTCTGTATCACGCCCATCGGTGAACGCATGAATGTAAACTTCTTCTAAACCATAATCTGCGGCTATTGT
>JBCDHA010000382.1:0-4468 GCA_038750705.1 Bacteroidota bacterium | reverse complement strand
TATGACGAACTCAACCGTATCCGTGATAGCCGCTTTAACGTATTCCGGGAAACCACCAACTTCCTGGATCGCGGTGGCTTCCAGGCGGATTTTACACTGGATGCGAACGGCAACCTGAAAACATTAAATAGGAACGATATTGATGCGGTCAACTTTGATGCGCTTACGTATCACTACAATATCACCGAAAATAACCAGCTTCTTGGAGTTACTGACGCAGTATCGGATCCTGAAATACATCCGGAGGATCTGGAAAGCCAGTCGACCGCTAACTATTCATACGATGAAATCGGCAACCTGACAGCGGATGCACAAGCAGGTACCAATATTGAATGGACAGTCTATGGTAAGGTGGATGAGGTAACCAAAGGAACCGGTGGTACTGAATTTACTTATGATGCGGCCGGTAATCGCGTAAAAAAACACACCACCGATGAGTTTGGTAACACGTATACCACCTTCTACATCCGTGATGCCAGCGGTAATATTATGAGTACCTACCGTAGCCAGACCGTAGGAGGCGTAGCGGAAGCTGTGGCAGTCATTGAAGTACCCATTTACGGTAGCGACAGGTTGGGTACGTATACCCCGGGTGGAGCGCTGGAAAACAACCAGGAACCCGTGGCCGAAGTCACTACGGACCAGGCTGTTGATAGTTATGAGGGCGTATCGTATTTGCTGGATGATGGGGTTACCCTTACTTTACAACCCGGTTTCAGCTATGAAGATGACGTAGATGGTAACAATTTTTCGGTAGGAGGTTCCCAAGCCATGGAGGACGCCACAGTTGCGGATGTTTACACCCGCACCCTGGAAAAAAAGCAGTACGAATTAAAGGACCACCTGGGTAACGTGCGTGCTGTGATTACCGACCGTAAGCTAAGTGATATTTCAGGAAGTATTGCAGGTAATTTCAGACCTCAAATTGCTTCCGCTTCTGCCTATTACCCGTATGGCATGGACCTGCCCACGGTGCGTTGGGCACCGGAAACCGTAACCGGTACCATTGAGCCTGAAAATGCGCCTGAAGAGATTTTAAACTTTGACAATTATACAGATATTGATATCGTTCCTGATGTCAATACTAATAATAACCTTTCCACACGTGCTTTTTTATTAACCGGTGCAGACGGCAATATAATGGGGCTTGCCAAGAGTTACAAAGTACAGGCAGGTGACAAGCTTAGCGCTTCGGTATCAGGTAAATATATGCTCCCCAATGATCGGGTTGACAATCTCAATGTAGCTGCACTTCTGGTTAATGCTTTTATAAACACCTATGGCGGCGCGGGTTTTTACGAGGGGCAGCTACTAACCGAACTGGGTAGCGCTTTCGAAGCGGGCTTAGCATCTATTGTAGAAGATAAAGAACCAAACGGTGAGGTCACAGCCGGGTTGAGCTGGCTTGCGTTTGACAATGATTTTACTTTTACCGGTGACGGCGGTTTTATAAACCTTACTGCTGCCGCAAACGAGGACTATGAAGAGATCTCCATCGCAGAGCATATTTTAGATGAAGATGGCTACGTTTTCGTGTACACCTCTAATGAAAGTGCACAAACAGCTGATGTGTACTTTGATGACCTGATGGTTACCCTGGAAAAATTGATACCTGACGAAGCGTATGACCCGGATTTAATAGCTTATAGGTATGGCTTTAACGGGAAGGAGAAAGACCAGATGGGAGAGTGGGGTGGCTCAGCGGCTGGTAGTACAGTCCCTGCAAGTTATCCCGTGGTATGGACGAACTTGGTGGGAGTAGATGAGCAGGATGGCGATATTATACAAAACGTAGTGGCTGCGGCCTGGGACAATGCCGGGGCATCTTCTGAAAATGTTCTGTCTGCCGGTGAAGATGGGTGGTTGACGTTTACAGTAAATGAAAGTTCAGGTACTACTATTATTGGGTTTGCGGTTATAGATACGGACCAAACGTTAAATAACGTTGATCATGGTATTTTAATTCGAAGCGATGGAAAACTAAACGTCTTGGAATCTGGAATAGGCCAAATTGCCGGTCCAGAACGACCCGACTACTCCATTGGAGATGAGCTACGTATTGAGCGAGCGAATAATGAAATTATTTACTTTCATAATGGAGTACCCATTCATACCTCCGGGGTTAGCAGCAACGCTGATTTAATTGTGGATGCGGCCATCTATTATCCAAACGGCCGAATATCTGAGGTAGAAGTATCTTTCGGCACTCAGGAACAGCACGACGCGGCTGGTCAGGGTGCACTGACAGCCGCCCTTACAGCGAGTTACCCACTTGATGGCAATGCCAATGATGTATCCGGCAATGGTCAAAATGGCACGGTTAATGGAGCGGTGTTAGTAGCGGACAGAGATGGTAATGCGAACAGCGCTTACGCGTTGGATGGAGAAGATGACTACCTTAACATAGCAGATAATTCCTCACTGGATTTTGGAGCTAGCGACTTTACAGTATCTTTTTGGGTGCAGAAACAGCAGGCTACCATTGGTCATACGCATGTATCAGGTGTGAACAAATGGAATACCGGTGGGCAGCCGGGCACTAACGAATGGAGTATTAGCATTGGTGATGGTAATACTAATTCGGACAAGCCTTTATTTGCTGTGGAAAGTGGTAATGATAAGTTTGTATTAAACGCCCAGACCGAATTAACCGTAGGCGAGTGGCATCACCTTTTGGGAGTTAGAAGAGGTGATCAAACTGAATTATACATCGATGGTGTTATTCAAGGAACACTGGCAATAGGTAATATTACTATTAATGATGTTGGTCTTCCCGTTTATATAGGCCGGTTGCATGCAGGGCATTTTAGCGATGCAATTTTTGATGATGTTTTCATCTTCAATCGAGCATTGGCCCAAACCGAAATCCAACAACTGGCCAGCGGCCAAACCCCGGAAGAAATAGATGCCATGAACCAACAATCGGCAGAGGTAGCCTCCCTTGGCCTGGCGCACTACGATTATGGCTTTAGGATCTATAACCCGGCACTAGGGAGGTTTTTGTCTGTCGATCCGTTGACGAAGGGCTATCCCATGTTGACACCTTATCAATATGCATCTAATACACCTATATATGCTGTTGACCTAGATGGTTTGGAAGGTGTTTCATGGAGTGCAGTATTTAAAGCATTTGGGGTCGATATAGAAATTAATAAGCGTGATTCTAGAGACTTAGAAGAAGAAGCCGCTCATCAAAATGAACTAGCTACAGGAAGAGCTAGGCGAGAAAAACTAGGTGATGGATTACAAAAGGTTTATGACGGGCAAAAAGCCGTATTAGGATTTTTACCTGGGGCGTCATCTTATTATTCTTTGGTTGAAGGTGATAATCTTGAAGCAGGGGCTAATCTTGGGTTTGATCTATTAGGTGGGAGAATTTTGGGAGCTGCATTCAAAGGATTAAAAAGTGGCGCTGTATTTCTGCTTAAAAAAGTTACACCAAGTACTAATGACGTTGCGCTTGATGTTGTAAAATACGTAAAGTTTGATGCTAAATTTTCCGATGAGGTTGCTGACTTAGTTGAAGGGTCGGCAATAAGAGAAAGTTCGCTTACTCGCAAAATTAAAGAGGTCATAACTTTTACTAAAACTGGTACGATGTCTGATGCATTGGAAATTGCTAAATCAAAAGTAGGTGATGTGACCGAACCCTTTATAAATAAATTAGGTCCTAACAAAGGGCGCATTACCGGTCAGGGAACTGAAAGCAATCATTGGAGATTAGATTGGAGTGATGAAATAGGTACGCATATTAATTGGGAGACAGCCACAGAAAAAGGAGCCATTCCTATTAAAATGTCCAAAGAAGTTTACGAAAAAACATTGAATACGGCTTTTTAATATAAAATGTCAAAGCTTTAGAATTATGTTACATCCAATTTTGAACGATTTCGAAACGAAAATCATAGAAATATTTTCTTTCAATAAAGGGAAATATGATTATAGTGTTATGAATAAGTTTGACTTGCCCGAAATCAAAGATTATTCACTTACGGATTTTAAAGGAAATATTGATTGGAAACTAATAGAACCAGCATATACTTTTGATTATTCTGCACTGGGTAATCAAAATTTGATTGATGTGTTGAGTAGTTCTAAATTGAAGAATACAAAAAGTTTAGTTTTAGAATTAGGCTATACTGGTCCAGTTATAGAAGTAAAAACTAACGACTTTATTAATTTTTGGGAAGAAATTTTGCATGCTTCAGTTGAAGGCTTCCCAGTAATCTCTAAGGATGGAACTCGTATTTTGGAATTTATTAGAAATCCTGAATTAATTTACAGCAATTTCCCACTAGTGTAGCTTTAACCCTCCCACTAGCGCGCTGTGTGCCGAGAAGTGAAAGCTCGGGAATAAGTTCTTTCACATGCTGTATATAAGATGGTGGTAGGCCCTGACGCAATAGGTCAGGATCTTATGGCCCACCACAGGCGACTTGCAGGAGTAGCCTGTAAACCACCCTGCGGT
>JBCDHA010000381.1:0-4469 GCA_038750705.1 Bacteroidota bacterium | reverse complement strand
TCCTCCGCCTTTTTTACTTTCTGATTGTCAGTAGATGCATCGATCATCTTGAGCCAACTGACTTGTTTGCCACTGGAGATCGACTCGTAAACGTATTGTTCATCAATAAGAAGGAGTTTGCATTTTCCTAATTCATAGCGCATAGCTTCCACAATGTCACCTTCTACCAACGGATTATTGTTTAGGTCTAAGAGTTGCGGTAACTTGTCTTGCTTTTCTTTCTTCTTGAATAGTCCGAACATGCTGTGCAATTAGTATTTTTCCTTACAGATATAAAAGCCAAAATTCCGTCAATGGTTTTTAACAGGGTTAAATTTTTTGAGCGCATTTAGAAACCTTTGCACCTGTCATGGGTCTTTGAATCAAATCTAAAATCTATGAAAGCATTTTTTGTACTTATTCTTTTTTTCTTTTTTACCGTTAGCGCCGTCTTTGCCCAAGACGATACCGATAGTGATGATGACGAAGTAACCTACGTCAGGCATCGAAAAGAACGGCATTGGAATCGCGGGGGAATTAAGACGTTATCAGGTCGCGGATACCATTCTGGCGGCTTTGGAGCCATTTCTTTTCGCGCTTCAGAATTTCAGGATGAAACCATAGTGATGGCTGGTTTTCGCGGTGGATGGATTGTGAACAGAACATTGGCGCTAGGATTTGAAGGCCATGGCATTATACCAACGGCGGAGTTTGATGAGGTATTACCTGGCAGGAATGCAATTCTATTAGGTGGTTACGGCGGAATGTTTTTAGAACCTATACTATTCTCTAATGAGGTAGTGCATGTCACTTTTCCTATTGCGGGAGGTGCAGGTTGGCTCGGGTATCACGATGATTGGGAGAATGATAATGACTCAGATTTTGATGAGATCATAGATGACGATGTTTTCTGGTATCTCGAACCAGGAATCGGAATGGAAATTAATGTAGCGCGCCACTTCAGAGTAGCTATTGGAGTAACCAAAAGATTTACACAAGACTTGGAATTAGAGTTTTCACGTGAGCAAGATTTTGAGAATATAAATTACTTTTTAACGTTGAAGTTCGGTAGGTTTTAAATGTACCCTCTTGCTTTAAGTTCAAGGTACTTGTTGATGGTATTGACTGTTAAATGTTGAGGTTTAGTGAGTATGGTCTGAATGGCATGATTATTCAGTTCTTTTACAATCAAATGCTTTTCATAGGCTAACTTTTCCGCAATAGCCTTGTTGTAGATTGCCTTGGTTTTTTTAGCAGGCTGATTTAAGAGATCATCTAACTCGGTATTCTGAAAAAAAATAACAACCAAAAGGTGTGATTTTGCAAGATTCTTTAAATAGGGTAGCTGCCGCTCCATGCCGGATAGGGTCTCAAAGTTAGTATAGAGCAGAAGCAAGCTTCTTTGAGTGATTTTCCTTTTTACTGAAGAATACAATGCTGAGAAGTCCGCTTCTTTATATGCAGTTTTTTGACTGTAAAGGCTCTTCGTTATCAATTGCATCTGCATGTTTCTATTACTTGCAGGTAAAAGAGTGTTCACCTTATGCTGAAAAGTAACTAACCCGGCCTTGTCTTCTTTTTTGATAGCAATATTTGAGATAACCAGACTGCTGTTAATAGCATAGTCCAGCAAACTCATGCCCTCAAAGGGCATTTGCATAACACGGCTTTTATCTATCAGGCTGAATACTTGTTGCGACTTTTCGTCCTGATAATTATTCACCATCAGCTCGGCTCTTCTGGCTGTAGCTTTCCAGTTTATGGTCCGGTAATCATCACCGGGTACATATTCTTTGATGGATTCCATTTCCATATTATGCCCGATCTTTCTTATCTTCTTAATCCCCAGATCAACCAGGCGATTCGAAATGGCCATCAGTTCATACTGCCGCATTTGCAGGTAAGAAGGATAGACCGGCACCATCTTATTCTCGGAAAAGCGAAACCTGCGCTTTATCAGCCCTATATTGCTGGAGGCAAAAACATTCAATGCTCCAAATGAATATTCACCCCGCTTAACAGGGCGCAGATGATACGCCAGGGTTTCCTTTTCACCACTTTTCATAGAGAGACGATGATGATGATCGCGCACCTGGAATTGATGGGGGATTTCATCGATGATATCAAGCAAGACCGGGAAGGTGTAAAAATTTGTGAGCTCAATCAGCAACTCATTCTGATCTCCATTGGAGAGCTTCTCAGGAGTGACCCGAGCGCCATTCATACCTTTTCTTACTCTAAACAGCCGGATAGAATCAACCACAACGGCTCCCGCAAGGCTAAAAAACAACAGCTTAGGCAGCGCTACCAAAAAATCAAAAAAGAAGGAAACAATAAAAAGCACTACTATTCCACTAATAAGTAGAAACAACCGATTCGTGAAATAGAGTTGCTTGAAAAACTGTATCATCTGGGCACCTCAATCTTTTCAACTAGCTGATCAATAATTTGATCGGTAGTTAAGCCTTCCATTTCTTTTTCCGGGGTGAGTATAACCCTATGGCGGAGAACGGGCTTAGCTACAAACTTTACATCTTCAGGGGTTATAAAGTCACGACCTTGAATAGCAGAATACGCCTTGGCCGTTTGCATGATGGCAATGGAAGCTCTTGTAGAAGCTCCAAGAAAAAGATCTGGGTTTTCTCTGGTTTCATGGACGATTTTAGCGATGTAATGCATCAGATTTTCATCAACATGTAAACCATGAATGGTTTCCCTGTATGTTTTTATGTTCTCCTTAGTTAAAACAGATGAAATATCTCCTAAATCGTGGGTGGCTTTTCTTGAGTGGTGCCCCTGTAGAATGCTGACTTCTTCATTGAGGTTTGGGTAACCAACCGAAATCTTGAATAAAAAACGGTCCAGCTGCGCTTCCGGAAGTCGGTAAGTACCTTCCTGCTCAATCGGGTTTTGAGTAGCTACCACAAGGTAAGGTTCGTCCATAGCGTAAGTCTGACCATCTACCGTAACCTGCCGCTCTTCCATCACTTCGAAAAGTGCGGATTGCGTTTTGGCAGGGGCTCGATTTATCTCATCTATAAGTACTATGTTGGAGAAAATAGGCCCGGCTTTAAAGGTGAATTCCGTTGATTTTGCATTAAAAACGGCAGTGCCTAACACGTCCGAAGGCATAAGATCGGGTGTAAACTGAACACGAGAGAAATTTGCCGCAATTACTTTACTCAGCAGTTTTGCGGTCAGTGTTTTGGCCACCCCGGGCACACCCTCCAATAAAACATGCCCATCTGCGAGAATGGCAGTAATTAGCAAATCCACCATCTGGCTTTGGCCTACCACTACTTTCCCTACTTCAGTTCTTATTTGGTCAACACTACGCTTTAAGTCAGTTAGATCCACCCGACTTTGGAATTCCGCCTTATCATTTTCTATTTCTTCGCTCATAATATTTCGTCAATCGTTTTGCTCAGGGTTTTTAGTTGTTCTTCTGATATCCCCTTGTTGTGTTTGGTCGTGTTGATCAGATCAAAGGCTGATTTTATTTCTTCTGGTGTACAGCCTGTCTTATGTGCCACACGCTCAATGAACGAGGTATCTCCTTCACTAAATTGTAACCTGTATTTCGTTCTTAGTTTTTCTTGAAAAAAATTGACTCGCTTCAGGGCAATGCTTTTATGATCCTTTTTGTAGAAGTATAGGTTAGCTATAGTTCCTACAAATTCCAGGGTGGTATTTGTTAATGGAGTAATAATCGGAATGACCCGCTGCTTACGTTTAGCTTCAAAAAATATGAATAGGATTAAAGTTAGTATGGCCATGTAGTATGCCCAACTCAAGGACTCGTTTGTGAGAATGAATCTCAGAGGTGTTCGTGCCTCCATTCTGCCCAGCTGATAATACTCTGTCCAGATCGTACTTCTGGGCGGAAGGTAAGAAAGGGCCGTACTTACAAATTCATGGTTATTTTCTAAAAGAAGATAGTTGTTTGTGAATGCCAGCGGCGTTGAGCTTAGGTATATGGAACCCTTACCCCATTTTATTCGAATCATTTGAGGCTTGTCGAGGTCATTAGTCACAAGAATTTTTGTGCGCAGGGTATCAAAGCTGGAGAAGAAGTTTTGGGTGTTATTTCGTCTGAAGTAATATTTCTTATCCTGCAGGTGAGGGTTTACAAAACGCAGAAAAGCGGTGTCCTCTTCCGTTATATTTTCAATGATGTCCTCATAAAAGAAATAGTCGGCAGTTTCCAGGTTAAGCGTATCCGCAAAATGCCCGGAGAAATAATCGGCTGCTATAAAAGCGTTCATACCCTTGTTAACTTTTTTAAGCAGAACGTCGGTGTCCTCCTCTGAGCCAAAAAAGCTATTGGCCAATATGAGAATATTATGTGTCGCAGAATCCTCTAACTCGTACAATGTCAGGTTTACATTACTTATGGAGTCAGGGGGAAAAATATCCGTTAATCTTTCATTGATGAGATAGCCGCCAAAAGGGTTTTTATCTTTATTTGAAAAAGTGATAGTCCAGTTAAT
>JBCDHA010000380.1:0-4475 GCA_038750705.1 Bacteroidota bacterium | reverse complement strand
TATCAGCATCTAACCCGGATTTTTGGTAACGCTGCTCAGGTTTTGTCGTCACCTTATCTGTAAAAATATGCGGTTGACGCAACCCAAAATACCCCATAAAAAAAATGTAAACCGTGATCACGCAAGAGGCTACGTAAAAAGCATACTTGGGCTTCATATCGATGTAAGAATCCAGGGTGAAATAAATAGTCAAAAATGTGATGAGAAATGTGAATATGGTGAACAGGATCAAGTTTCTGAGCCAGAGTAGGTTGATCTTCTCTTCATAGGAGAATTCATTTTTAATTTTTCGATTGTGTATGGCCAATAGTATAATGCAAACTGTAGGATAACCACCCCCTGATAAGGCAAAAAAAACGGAATAGTAATTAGCAGGCCAGGGGAGTTCGCAACAGACGTAATGCATAAAGCCATCGTAAACGGCTACTAAAGGATCGCCCGAAAGGTTACCATAGTAAAGAAAAATAGCGCAGTAGATGAGATAAGGCGCACTATGGATAAGGTAGCTCAGAAAGTTAGGTTTGCCTTGGCGTATTAACGAAACAACATACCAATACAACATAGGCCCCGAAAGCAACGGGAACCCGGAACCTATGATCATCCAGTTATTGCCTGGATTGAATTCGTTGTTAAAATTGGCAAGGAAGAAAAGCAGATGAACTGCACTGTAGAGAAGCAAAGCCACTAAAACGTAATCTGGCTTACCTTTATCTTTTTTGTTGAAAATGAGAAGGCTCAGAAAAATAGCTTGTACAATACCTAAAACGAGTATTGTGGTCATTTTTTATGACTTATTCTTCCAGCCCGATTGGTCGATCTCTTTCACCGAATCTAACACTTTATTTTTGAGGTCTTCCTTGTATTTGCTCAGGATGCTGCTTACTTCTTCGTCATAGGCCCCAACAATTTCAGCCGCCAGGATGCCTGCATTTTTAGCCCCATCTAGAGCCACGGTAGCTACAGGAATACCTCCGGGCATCTGTAAGATACTGAGCACAGAATCCCATCCATCAATAGAATTACTGGACTTTACAGGAACGCCAATAACGGGCAGCGTGGTTAATGAGGCCACCATGCCCGGCAGGTGTGCAGCGCCACCGGCTCCTGCTATGATGGCTTTAAGCCCTCTTGACTTAGCGTTCTCCGCATATTCGATCATGCGATGCGGAGTGCGATGGGCTGAAACAATGGTCAGCTCAAAAGCGACATCCAGTTCTTCAAGAATTTGTGCAGCCTCCTTCATGACCCTAAGGTCGGACTGACTACCCATAATTATGCCTACAACAGGTTGGCTCATGCGATCACTTTCAATGTTTGCTTTACAAATTGCACTTTCTCTTTCAAACGTGCAATATCCTCATCTACAATAGTCACATGACCCATCTTACGGAAAGGCTTTGTAACCTTCTTGCCGTACAAATGAACATGCACGCCTGAGGTAGCCATTACCTCATTTAACCCTTGATATTTTGCTTTTCCCGTGTATCCGTCTTCTCCCAGAAGGTTCACCATGGCTGCAGGTTGCGTGAGTTTGGTGTCGCCTAAGGGAAGGTTGAGGATAGCTCTGAGGTGCTGTTCGTACTGGGAGGTGATATTGGCTTCTATGGTTTGGTGACCGCTGTTATGAGGTCTTGGCGCTACTTCATTAACCAATACTTTGTCATCTTTGATTACAAACATTTCGACAGCCAACAGACCTACCATATTCAGTTTTTGAATAACATCTTTGGCAATTTTCTCTGCTTCTTCTTTTACTCCTTCACTGATGTTGGCAGGGGCAAAAAGATATTCAACCAAGTTAGCCTTAGGGTGAAAAGCCATTTCTACTGGTGGGAAGGCCGTGATTTCACCATTTATGTTACGCGCAACGATCACTGCTATTTCCGTTTTGAAATCGATCAGTTTCTCTACGAGGCCGGGGGCATCAAATGCCTTCTCAAGATCATTCTCAGTTTTTATAAGCTGAACACCGCGGCCATCATAGCCTTCTGTGGCCAGTTTATTCACCATAGGAAGAAAGGATGCTTTTTTAACGACCTCATTTTTATTGCTCACTTCCTCAAAAGGTGCTGTGGGTATGAAATTGTGAACATAAAAGTTCTTTTGCTTGACTTTATTCTTGATCAGCTCTATCACCTCAGGCTGAGGGTAGACTTTCTTGCCCTCTGCTTGTAATGCTCGTAATGCTTCGGTATTTACGTTCTCAATTTCAATGCTCAGCAGATCACAGGATTTGCCAAATGCATAAACCGTGTCATAATCGGTAAGCTTTCCTACAGTGAAAGTGCTTCCTATATTCTTGCAAGGGGCATTTTCATCAGGATCCAGTATGTGGATGTCAATATTAAAGTCAAGAGCCGACTGGATGAGCATGCGTCCTAGCTGACCACCGCCTAGAATTCCGAGTTTTTGTGATTGTATTGATTTCATTGTTGGGAAAGTAGTCTGTGAGGACACAGACCACTGGATTGAATTGGAATTGAATTAAAATAAATCAAACTTATCAAAGGTCTGTGTCCTCATAGACCTTTCCTTAACTAAAACCTTTCTTTGTAATGCGTTAAAATACCAAACTCATCTGTACCGTCCTCATAAAACCTCGCCGATGACCACCTGTAATCTTCGGGATACTCGACTAAATTCCAATGGTCTTGCAACGGGTTTAAATGAATATATTCTAGCTTCTGTTCTAATATGTCAGTATCATACATATGTATAGCCAGCGCATCTCTTTGCCAAAACCGATGCTTCCGTTCAAGGTCTTTTACCTTATAACCTTTTAATGGATGTTGATTTGCTCTTAAAAATTCCAAGAATTGATGAGCGGTGAATTTGTTGAAACTTGCGTAAGGCATTTCTTTGCCGTTTTTTTCAAGCATCTCCCAAATCATATGAATGTGGTTAGGCATGATAACAAAGGCGTATATCTTGATCTTCCTTTTGCGTATTAAGTGTTGCCAACAGTTTATAATGATCATTTTTAAATCATTATTTTGAAGTAACCTCTTCCAATCTTTGATGGTATCCGTCCAGAAATAGGCTTCGTTGAGAAGCATTTGAGACTTACGTGGGTGATTGTGGTTATCCATGCAATTTTGGGTTCCTAACGAATAGGTGTTCGACCTTCGAGGGAGAATTAGTCGAAGTTTTTGATTGAATTGACATAAGTTAACCTTTGGATTTTAGGAGAGCGAATTTAACCTGAAAAAGTATTGGATTTTCTTCAGGGAAGAAATCGTGGAACTGTTTCAAGAAGATATTGATGGAAGCTGAAAACTGAATGTCCCAATTTCCAAAAGCATTTAACATGTAGCCGGGCCCTATTCCTAGTAGCCAGTTAAATTCCGAGATACCTTTTTCATTACCCGGTACAACTGAAGGTTCTACTTCTACTGATTCAGATATTAGAACGGAAGGGGATAATGTAGCTATTAGTAAGAAGTTATCGGCTGGATGATAACTTACTCCCAAGGTTAAGTCTATAAATTTTTTTCTCTGTTTATATTCAATGTCTCCGGTAAAAAAAAACAACGTGGGGTCGTTAGGATCTAAACCTCGAAAGGCATCGGTGTCAATAATCTCCAGAAAATTTCTTGTATGAAACTCTGGATTAAAAAAAATTGATAGTTTGTCCGAAAGATGATGAGACAAACTGAATCCAAAACCAAAATTTGCTCTTCCCCTGTACTCTAGAACATCATCCGAATCCACGGTCCAGTAACTGAAATAAGAAGGCGTCAAAGTGACGCCATATGACCATTTGGCTTCCTGGGCGCTGGCAGTTAATGCAGCTAATGATAGAGTTAAAAATAATATCCCTCTCATAAAACTACGACCTCCTCAATAACATCTCCGGCCTCCATATTATGAACCACATTCATACCCTTTTCCACCTGGGCGAAAATGGTGTACCTGCCATCCAAATGTGGCGTAGGAGAGTGGGTGACAAACCACTGGGTGCCTTCCGTATCTTTTCCGGCTGAAGCCATGCCCACAGAACCCTCTTCATAGCGAACGTTTGCAAATTCAGATCTTATCGAATAATCTTCCCCACCATAACCATCGCCACGATTACAGCCGCCCTGAATTACGAAATTCGGTACAATTCTGTGAAAATTCTTACCGTTGAAATACCCTGCCTTTGCCAATTCTATAAAATTCATGGCGGAACCCGGAGCTTTCTCAATGAGCATGCGTAGTGTAAATTCTCCTCGGGACGTTTTCACTTGAACTTTTTGATCTTTGGCATTGGTCTTCACCTTTTCCCAATCGATAGGATGATTATATTCATTTTCAGTTTTTGGGAGCTCTTCTTTTCCTTCAAAAAAGGCCAGGACATTATTCAGGACTTGCAACCCTTCATTGTCTTTGGGCAAGCTGAGTTTAGCCTTGGTTTCATTGAGAAAACTGTAATCAGAATAAGCTGATCTGAAATCGAGCTGTGGATCAAGATATAATCCGGATATCAAGGCGAC
>JBCDHA010000379.1:0-4476 GCA_038750705.1 Bacteroidota bacterium | reverse complement strand
GCCAAGCTGGATATATGTTTCTGTCGGATTATTACCACAAAGTAAGAGTTGTAAATTAAGGAACCGCCCTGTACCGAACGGTATGCAGGGTGGTGTGAGAGGACAGATAGGGAAATAATCCCTATCTTCCTACTCTATTTTATTACTGTGCATTACAAGGTACTTAAAAATACTTAGCACTGAGCGCAACCTTTTGGCCCTTTTTTTAGTCATTAAAGTATTCCAAGGTCAAAATCAACAACACAAACTCTAGCCCTCATGATTAAAAACTACTTTAAAATCACTATCCGAAGTCTGGTCAAAAGTAAAACGTTTGTTCTCATCAATATAATGGGGATGGGCGTGTCTTTGGCCATGTGCATCATTGCGTACCTCAATTATGACTATAACAACAGTTATGATGAACAGCATGTAAATGCCGAAAGTATTTATCGTGTCAACTTTATTCGTGAATTTCAGGGGTACCAGGCAAAGAATGGTATAGCGCCTCTGCCTCTAGGTAATATGGTAAGAGATAAGATGGCCGGGGTGAACCATGCGATACGATATATTCCGAATGGAGGTAACTTTAGAATCGGGGATGAGCTGTTTAATACCGGTATAAGTTATGCTGATGAAGGTTTTTTGGAGTTGTTTACTTTTCCACTTAAATCGGGCATAGCTGCTGATTTTAAAGATAAATCCCGAATATTTATTAGTACCGAGCTAGCGGTCAAGTACTTTGGCCAGGAAGATGCGTTAGGTAAGCAGATTACCAATGTTTTGGATAGCGGTACCCGCGAATACATCATAGCCGGTGTTTTCGAGAAAATGCCGCATAACTCCAGTTTTCAATTTGATGCTGTAACTCACTTTGATAATTATCTTGATCTCAACCCTTCTGTTGATGAAAACAACTGGCGCTATTGGTGTACCCTCTTTCTGGAAGTAAACAATCCAGAAGATATTTCTGCGGTAGAGGCCGATCTTCAGCAATACAAGGAGCCTCAAAATAAGGCTAAAGAGGATTACCAGGTATCAAAATTTTACTTAGATCCTTTCGTGGGGATGGCAGTTAGAGCTGTAAAAGAAGATGTAAATAACCATTGGTTCAGAAGTAGTTTGCCAATGGCCGCTGCTACTTCACCTGCTATAATGTCTGGCTTACTGCTGTTAATTGCGATTTTTAATTTCACAAATACTTCCATAGCAATGTCGAGCAGAAGATTAAAGGAGATTGGTATTAGAAAAGTTATGGGCAGTAAGAGAAAGGAATTAATCGTCCAGTTTTTGCTTGAAAACCTCTTTTTATGTTTGCTTTCAGGAATTATAGCCATTTTACTGGCAGAGCTGCTCGTTCCTGCCTATAATAATATGTGGGATTTTCTTTCGCTGGATCTCAACTATCTCACGAACATCGGCTTCCTTTCTTTTATGTTTTCACTGTTGTTGTTGGCGGGCTTGCTGGCCGGTATTTATCCGGCGCTTTACATTACTAAATTTGAACCTACCAGTATATTAAAGGGCACATTCAAATTTGGTGGCAATAACTGGGTAACCAAAGCCTTACTTTGGGCTCAGTTCCTTATAACAGTTAACGCCATAGTAATGGCTGTAGGGTTCATACAAAATGCACAATATCAAAAGAATTTTGACCTGGGTTTCAGCACTGATAACATTGTTTACAGCTATGTGAATGGAGAGGATGAATTCGAAGCATACAAAAAAGAGCTCGTTAATCACCCAAAAATAAAAGCAGTTTCCGGAACCAAGCACCATATCATGTCAGCTGCTTATGGTGACCCTATTAAGTATGAAGATATTTTACGCGATGTAACCATATTCGAGGTTGGCTTCGATTATTTTGAAATGATGGACATCAAACTTGCCGAAGGCCGCAATTTTAAAGAGGACTCCCAAACAGACATAAACGAGTCCATCATAGTTAATCAAACTTTTTTAAATGAGTTTGGATGGACAAAAGAAGACGCCATAGGAAAAAGAGTGGTGTGGCTCGATACGGTGCAGTTATATGTAGTTGGTACGGTTAACGATCTGTATACGAGCGCTTTGTGGGGAGAACTGGAGCCAACAATGTTCAGGTTGAACAGAAAAGAAGAATACAGCAGGATTTTAGTAAAAGCTGCTAATAAAGATTTGAGGGAAGTAAATGAATATATGGAGCGTAAATGGAAAGAAGTATTTCCTAATCGTATTTATTTCGGAGAATACATGGACGAGGAAATGGCTGGATCAACTTTAGTCAACAAAAACATACTCATTTTATTCGGTTTTCTTGGAGTTATTGCAGCCTTATTATCTGCTAGTGGCTTATTCGCTATGGTGAGTCTAAACATCATTAAAAGAACGAAGGAAATAGGTGTTCGTAAAGTACTGGGTGCATCCATTGGTAACATTGCTAAAAAGTTAAACCAGCAGTTTGCTGTCATATTGCTTTTGGCGTCTTTAGGTGGTTCTATACTTAGTTATTTTTTACTTGACATTTTGATGGGTAGCATTTGGGAGTTTTACAAAAAGGCTGATCTACTTACTTTCGTTTCCGGCACCTTACTCATTTTTGGCATTTCTTTAATTACGGTAGGTTTTAGAATTTACAAGGCTGCCTCTATGAATCCGGTAAATACACTGCGGTCCGAATAACTTTTATTGCCCGGTGCAACCTATTGCGCCGGGATGTAGTCTAACTTTTACTGGTCATTATTTCCCGGGTCAAAAACAACAACACTCATGGTTAAAAATTACTTAAAGATTACTTTCCGAAGTCTTTGGAAAAGTAAAATCTTCGTGCTCGTAAACATAATAGGAATGGGTATGGCTATTGCCTGTGCGATAGTAGCATTTCTTAATTATGACTTCAACGTAAACTTTGATAGCAACCAAGCTGACATCGATAATATTTATAGGATTGATGCTGAACGGGTCTATCAAAACAGAAAGCAGGTGTACGGTATGTCTCCTATGCCTTTGGCAGAGGTAGTGGCAAACAACATTGGTGACATCAATCAGGTGATGCGCTACATGCCGAGTGGCGGAAATTTTAAATTAGGCGATGAGCTATTCAACGAAAATTTCACATTTGTTGATGCTAACTTTTTTGACTTTTTCTATTTTGATATAGCGCAAGGAGATAAAGATGCTCTCAACTCAAAATCCAATATCATCATCAGCACCACAGTGGCTGAGAAGTACTTTCCCAACGGCAACCCGCTAGGTCAGACCCTGACTCATTTTACGAACGATGGGAATAAGGATTATAAAGTAGCGGCTGTTTTTAACGATCACCCATTGAACTCCAGCTTTTCAAATGTTAGGATCATAACGGTCATTGACAATTTTTTTGACCTTCAGAATGCGGGTAAGGAGCCTGCCGATGTAAGGCATGAAAACGACTGGTCGAGATGGGTGACCACTTTTGTTAAAGTGGACGATAAGTCCAGGATAAAGCGCATAGAAGAAAGGCTGACAAGTAATTATATTGAAATACAAAACAACGCTCGGCTTGATTTTAAGCTTGACAAGTACATGCTGGAGGCCTTTGAAGGCATGCCCCACCGGGCGGCGGATGATCAGGTTTGGGGCCACTGGTTACGGTCCAGTATGCCGCCACCTGCGGTCTTTGTACCGGCCATAATGGCTATTCTCATTTTATTGATTGCGTGTTTTAATTTTACCAATACATCTATGGCCATAGCCTCCAAAAGGTTGAAAGAAATTGGGCTTAGAAAAGTTATGGGCGGTTTGAGACAGCAACTCATTATTCAATTTTTACTGGAGAACATTGTGTTATGTTTTCTATCACTTGTTGCAGGTTTGCTTTTCGCGTTCTTCTTAGTACCTGCATACAGTAGCCTTTGGCCGTTTTTAGAAATAAACATGGGTTTTTCTCAGAATGTACAATTCTATTTCTTTCTATTGCTTGTCTTATTATTTACAGGGTTAGTAGCCGGAAGTTACCCCGCGTTTTATGTGAGTAAGTTTGAACCCGCAAATATTTTGAAAGGTTCGTCTAAGCTTGGGGGCACCGGAAAAGTGACGAATATTCTCCTTACTCTCCAGTTTTCTATTTCGCTGATTGCTATCATTTTAGGTGCTATATTTTACGATAATGCTATTTATCAAAAAGAGTTGGACTATGGCTTTAACAAGAGCGGTTCCATCTCCCTATACTTTACTGATCTGAGTGAATATCAGATCTACAAAAACAGCATTTCGGATAATGCCGATATTATTATGACCGCTGGTTCCGAACATCAGATTGATCGTTCCTATCGGAATGATCCGGTAATCAGCGGAAGTAAACAATACGATGTAGATATTCTGCACATAGGCGATAACTTCTTTGAAACTATGGATTTCAAGCTTACTGATGGCCGTGGGTTCAGAAAAGACTCCCAAACTGATATAACCGAATCGGTAATTGTAAGTGAGGAATTGGTCAAAGTTTTTGGATGGGAAAATCCCTTGGGGCAAAAACTC
>JBCDHA010000378.1:0-4479 GCA_038750705.1 Bacteroidota bacterium | reverse complement strand
GCCCACTATCAAAAGTTGCTCCAAAGTAAGAACGAATTTAAAATGGCTTTCTCTATTGAAGAGAACGAATTTAGAGGAGTAAAGTCAATCCAACTCACTATTAGGGATTTAAAGTTTGATTAGATAGTATTAAGCATGATTTTAAGAGCAGACGAGCTTGTTAAAAAATATAAAAAACGCACGGTGGTTGATCATGTATCCGTTACCGTTTCACAAGGCGAAATCGTTGGTCTGCTTGGGCCTAACGGTGCAGGTAAGACCACTACTTTTTATATGATAGTGGGGCTTATTAAGCCAAATGAGGGGGAGATCTTTTTGGATGAAGAAAACATCACTGACTTACCCATGTACCGCAGAGCTAAGTTGGGTATTGGATATCTGGCACAGGAAGCATCGGTCTTTAGAAAGCTGACCGTAGAGGAAAACATAATGGCTGTTTTGGAGATGCGCAAAATGTCTAAGAAGCAGATGAAGGAGAAGACAGAAGCGCTGCTGGAGGAGTTCAGCCTGACGCATGTGCGAAAAAATCTGGGGATGGTGCTATCAGGAGGCGAGAGAAGAAGAACGGAAATTGCTCGTGCTTTAGCTGTAGATCCACATTTTGTTCTGCTTGATGAGCCTTTTGCCGGTGTGGACCCTATTGCTGTAGAGGAAATTCAGAGTATCGTGGCTAAGCTGAAAGAAAAGAACATTGGGATATTAATTACTGACCACAACGTGAACGAGACCCTGTCCATTACGGATCGTGCCTACCTTATGTTTGAAGGGAAACTGCTTAAGGCAGGTACGGCAGAAGATCTGGCTGCTGATGAGCAGGTAAGAAGGGTTTACCTGGGTCAGCATTTTGAGTTGAAACGGAAAATTTAGATTACTCTGTTTCAAAAACAAGGTCGGGAAGCAGGCTCATCTTGTGAAATAGCTTAATGTCAAATGAACTGAGGCTGTTTCTTTCTATGGAGGGAACATAACCAAAAACTTGAAAACCACCGGATATGGCTGCGTTCACTCCATCTATGCTATCTTCTATTACCAGGCATTCGGCTGCATGGAAACCCATTTTTTCAGCGGCATGTGTAAAAATTCCAGGATCTGGCTTCCAGCTGTTTATCTCATAAGAGCTGAATATCCTACCCTCAAAGTGGTCGATCAAATTTGTAAGCATCAGATTTAATTTGATTTTCTCAGGCGGGCCACCTGAGGCTACACAAAATGGAATAGGCAGTCGCTTGAGAGTATCGTGGATTCCATCGATGGCTTTTAACTCTTTTTTAAAAATCTCGTACGTCTTCTTGCGGTATTGCTTTTCAGAGGATTTTGGAAGAGATTTTCCAGTCTGCTCTTCAATATAATCGAACGAACTACGTAAGGAGCTTCCACCAAAACGCTCGAAAGCGAAGTTATATTTTAAATCCAAACCTTGAGCCCGGGCCATCCGGATAAGTACTTTTATGGATAGATCTACGCTATCAACAAGTACTCCATCACAATCAAAGATCACGCATTTTGGTTTCATGCCGGTTATCGTTGCCTGCTTCTAATATAAGTACTTGTTATCAGTGAGATTTATTAACTCGTCTTATTTTTTAAACTTGTTTTTATGTGCTACCTCTCTTCACTTTAGTATTTTAACATACTAAAGCGTATACTTAAACAATGGATATTTTAAACTCTATACTAACCTGGGTAATGAAAAAAAGGATACATGATATCGAGCTTTTCATGAAGTATCCTAATGAGGTTCAGGAAGAGTTGCTTAAGGAGCTGATATCGAAAGCGAAGAAAACCGAGTTCGGCAGAGCTCATGGTTTCGCTGGTTTAAATTCATATCAGGATTTTAAAAATAACGTACCTGTTCAGTCCTATGAACAGCTTTTTCCCTATATAGAGCGAATAATGAAGGGCGATCAGAACGTGCTCTGGCCTTCTAACATATCCTGGTTTGCCAAGTCATCCGGTACTACTAATGCACGAAGTAAGTTTATTCCGGTTTCCTCTGAAGCCCTGGAAGACTGTCACTTCAAGGGAGGCAAGGACCTTATTTCCATTTACGTAAACAATTACCCGGACAGTCGCATGTTTTCCGGCAAAGGCTTGGCCATTGGAGGGAGCCATCAGATCAATGAATTCGATCAGAATGCGGATTCATACTACGGAGACGTTTCTGCCGTGATCATGCAAAATCTGCCGTTTTGGGCGCAGGTTATTCGTACGCCGAGCCTTGAAGTAGCGCTGATGGATAAGTGGGAAGAGAAGATAGAGAAAATGGCGAGCATTACCGCCGAGGACAATGTGACCAGTCTTTCCGGCGTTCCTACCTGGACCATATTATTACTTCAGCGGATTATGGAGCTAAAGCAAATTGATTCTGTTCTGGAAGTATGGCCGAATCTTGAAGTATTTTTTCATGGAGCTGTCGCATTTACACCCTATCGCGAGTTGTTTAAGCAGCTGATTCCATCCACTGCTATGAGGTATTGTGAGACCTATAATGCTTCTGAAGGCTTCTTCGGAATACAGGACCAAAAGGACTCAGAGGAACTCTTGTTAATGCTTGATTACGGCATTTTTTACGAGTTCGTTCCGTTTGAGCATATTGAAGAAGAGAATCCGGATACTATTGGGCTGGATGAGGTAGAGATTGGTAAAAATTACGCCATGATCATTTCTACAAACTCAGGGTTATGGCGTTACAATATTGGCGACACTATAAAATTTACATCAAAAGACCCCTATAGAATAAAGATCAGTGGTAGAACCAAGCATTTCATAAATGCTTTTGGTGAAGAGATGATCATTGAAAATGCCGAAACAGCTATCACAGAAGCTTGTAAGAAAACTAATGCTATTATCGATAATTTTACCGCAGCGCCGGTTTACTTTGCAACTGACAGTACGGGAGGTCATGAGTGGATTATAGAATTTAAGCGCCAACCCTCCAATCTTGATGATTTTAAGCGCGCATTGGATGAGAAGCTGCGAGACATTAATTCTGATTATGACGCCAAACGTTACAACGATATGGCGTTGAAGCCTCCCATCGTACATTCTGTTGTAGAAGGCACATTCTATCAGTGGATGAAAAAGCGGGGGAAATTAGGTGGACAAAACAAAGTGCCCCGACTTAGTAACAGTCGGGAACACTTAGATGATATTTTAGAAATGATAGGAACGCTGGAGACTAATTAAAGTCTTTTCCCTCTTCCAATGACTTCAAGTAACCTTCCAGAAAAGGCTTACTTGTTTCCGGGGCTTTAGCGTGAGCCGTTTTCTCGTATTTTAACGCCTTTGCGTAATCTCCTGATGCTGAATAACCGCGAGCCAGGCCATGTGGAGCGAGCCAGTGATCACTCCATTTTTTATTTGCTTTTTTAAATACTTCCATGGCTTTATCTACTTTTTTAGCAGCAATTAATTGACGGCCATACCCATAGTAGTTATTTATGGTAGCGGAAGGATCGGCCAGAGCTTCATCCATGATTGCAATGGCCTCATCTGTTTTACCCATGGCGTTAAGTACGCCAGACTTTGTGGAAAGCGTATTGAAGTTTTTTTGACTAAAGAACTGCCCTTCTACTGCGGCACTGGCCCAGTTCAATGCGTCCTCCAGGTGGATGTTATTTTGAACCAGGTAGTTGGCCGCAGCTGTCCAACTGGTGAGCTGGAAACCCGGGTTAGTTTCCAATTCAAGTTTAATATTTTGGTAAACCAGTTCCGGAGTATCAAATTCGAATTTTACAGGGATTCGTTTTTTCTCCCAGTCAAGCACTAAAACGGCTTCTGAGGTTCCGGCCTCTACAAAATGATAGGTTAATACATTTGTCTGTGGAACTTCTTCTGATTGTATGTCTACGCGCAGAGCGTCATCTTTTTTATCGTAAAAGTAGCTGCCCCATGCAGTAGTTTTGTTAGAAAAAATAACCGTGGCTTTGCCATCTTCAAACACAGCATAATGCAGGCCGTATAAGCCCGCTTCGAGGATTTGACCCTCTACTTTCACATCATGAGAGAACTCAATTGTTGAATTCTCGTTGGCTCCTGCTCTCCAGGGAGCTTCGGTAGCTGTACCAAAGCCCAGGTTGTTATAACCGTATGGGACCACAGAACCCCATATTTGGTCCGTTCGGTCCTGGCCTTGCGGGCTTACTACACTTGGTCTTGAGTAGTTTACAGTGATAGTACTAATTCCCACAGTCTGAGATACAGAAGCTGCTCCGCTGGTCCTTGGCAATGTAATTCCCTGGCTCAAAACATTCGAGCTCATGAAAGCACATAAGCCTACCATAAAAACGAAGTTAAATAGTCGTTTAGATAACATAATAAATAGGTTTAAGTAAGAAATAGGTGGGCTCTGAGTGATTAGTTTCTCAAACGTCACTCAACACGAAAGAGACTGACATTTACATTAATCAGACTGAAACAGGGATGAACGGCCTGTAGAAACTATAGAATTAATTCTTACGCTTTATGAGATGTGTTTTG
>JBCDHA010000377.1:0-4480 GCA_038750705.1 Bacteroidota bacterium | reverse complement strand
TCTTTTTTGTTTTAAGAATTCCTCTACATTCGGACGATATAACTCCGGAGATATAAGTACATAATATGACGGTTTGAGCTTTTGATAAGGCTCGGTTTCTGCAAAAGTGTTCACACAAATGAGGTCCTTGCCTGGGAATAGTTTCACTCCCTCTTCGATAGCATCATTGAGTGAAGGTCCATTTGCAAGTAATACACATTCGTTGTTGACCTTTTTGGCCAGGCGTACTCCCAATTTTGATAAGATTATTACTTTTAATAGGCTCAACATGGAGCCTACAGTACCCTCTATAAGGACTTGAATTTTTGACTTATTCATTATGATAAGTAGCCTTTAATCACCCAAAGTCTAAATCTAATTAGCATATTGGCCTTATCGAATTCCAATCTAATGTAATACAATAAGGCAAGAACAAGCGTCCCGGTCACCTTTACGCTTTCATCGATCACCTTTCTGAAGGTTGCCGCCTTAGGCAGGGTTTTTAATCTCTTTTTCTCACTGGTTCCTACACCTATTGCTAAACCTCTTATGTACTCGTTTTGCGTACGCTTTTCAGGAATGACATGATCAACGCATACGTCTGGGCTATAGTAGATGAGCTCATTTCCCTGTCTCAGGCGATAAATCAGGTCTTTTTCGTCACCTCCCTCTAATCCTTCACCTCTTCGACCCAATTCAACATTAAACAATCCGTAGTTCTCAAACACATCGGTACGGTAAGCCATATTAGCCCCAATAGGAAATTTTCCATGCTTAAATTTCTTTGGAGTGGGTCCCATATCAAGGGCTGCAACCAATGGGAGAAGGTATTTAGTCATCCACCTTGGCTCGTTACTTTCATACAGTGGGATGATCTTACCGCCTATAGTTGACACATTAGGGTGTGAGTGGAAAAAGTCAATAATTGCCCGACAATAACCCTTTCTCACATAGGCGTCATCATCAATGAATGAGATCAATTTACCAGATGATTCCTGTATTCCTCTATTGCGGGAATAAGTATGGCCTTGATTTTTTTCCAGAACATAAGTCCATTTGCCATCTAAACCGTTATCTGCGAGAAATTGGGTCACGCTAGGTTCGGTGTCGTCAGGGCTGTTGTTATTTACGACTACTACTTCATAGTCATCACTCGATACGCCTTTTTGATCACGAAGATGTTCCAGTGCACGAATTAAATAATCAACCCGATTGTAGGTGCAAACTACTACCGAGAGTTTAGTCATTTCTGCTTTGATGTTGTTTAACAGTCATAGCCAGGGAGCCTAAAAAGAGCAAGATCAATAGCCCGGATGACGCCATCATTATTTTGTTTCCAACAAAATAGGAATTAGGACGAAATTCGAATTCAATAATATGCTTGCCTTTAGATACTTCTAATCCGCGGAGCACATAATTCAAACGAATATGCCCGACCTCAGTGCCATCAATTTTGGCTACCCAGCCTGCCGGGTAATAGATCTCAGAAAAAGCAATCAGGCTTTTTCCTGCGGCATCAACATTATACTTCAAATAGTTCGGTTGATATTCCACCAAACTTACCGAACCACTAGAATCAAAACTTTCCTGTGAAACACTAAATTTACTGGCATCAACAATAGCCGTTGATTGGTCAGGTAAATTACATGTGGCGGCTATTTCCTCATCAGCTGAGTTTACTTTTTGTACTTTGTCAATCAGCCAGGCGTTACCATAGGCAGATTCGTTTGGTAAAGTATTTTCGGCTCCATTTCCAAATATAAAAAAATTTGTATTGAGCATGTTCAGTACATTCAAACCATCGAAATTGACATTATTTTGTCTCAATCGATCTATTACCCGATTTTTCTGATCATCCAAACAAGAGTTAACCAATTCCTGGTAGCGCTGCATTTTGGCTCCATGATATCCGCCAATGGAACTGTGGTGATAGCTGGTTCTCGCTTCGTTCCAGGCGTTTACCAAATTAACCACTCTGTAATGTTTCTCATTTGCTTTCTTTATTTCCTGATCTGCGGCGGTAGGTTGGAAGAACTGACTTTTTGCTCTTCGTTGATAATCTTCACTATTCAAGTAGCGCCTGCCTACTAAAAACAAGTCTAAGAAAACCAGTCCTGTAAGCAGAGCAACGCCGGCAGTCACACCAAGTTTTTTTCTTAAGGTAAAAATGATTGTAGCGGCTGAAAACAGAATGAAGAAAAATGATCTTAGGGCATCAGACTGAAGCATGTGCTGTCTCTGTTCCTTGAGTACATCCAAAAACCACGGCGGCAATTCAGCAAAGCTAGCGTCAACCGGACCTCGAAAGCTAGCCATAGCACCGTATAACCAAATCAGTAAACAGCTCCCGAGTCCAATTCCTAAAGCGATATAGAGTTTTTTGAGTTTTACCTTGTTCCAGTCTACTTCGAAAACCTTGTCCAAGCCTAAAGTTCCCAGTATTGGGATGGTGAAAATAATAATAGCTAAGGCCATTGTTACTGCCCTGAATTTGTTGTAGTACGGGAAATAGTCGTACATGAAGTAATTAAACCACTCCAGATTTTTGCCCCACGCCAATAGCAATCCAAGCACCGTAGCTGAGATGAGCCAAATTTTATGTTCTCTGGCCACAAAGAAAATTCCAAGTACAAAAAAAGCGAGCATTATGGCTCCCATGTAGTATGGGCCACCCACGCCAGGTTGTGCACCCCAGTAAGTCGCTGCTCCTTGTGTAAATTGTGCTACTTGCTGTGGCTGAACCCCCCTATCCAATAAACCCTGAGCAAATTTCGAGTCCATGTCCAGACTTTCCTGCGAAGCACCTCCACTAAACCCAGGTACGAGTAAGGTCAAAGACTCCAACTTGCCTTCACTCCAGTGAAATACGTAATCCCTATCCAGTCCGCTTTCACCTTTGCTCTGAGCCGCGGTTAATTCTGAGGGCCCTCGTGTAGAATACTTGCTGTATTCATAAGTTGTCCATAATCTGCCGATATTGGCGCCAAAAGCCAGTACTGTTGCAGCCAGCATTAATGCTGTGCTTTTGATAAAATGAGGTAAGGTCTTTTCTTTTACGGCATACACCAATTGGCTAATGCCATAGCATGATAAAACCAAGAGTAAATAATAAGTAATCTGCGGATGGTTCGCTTTTATTTCTAGGGCTAGTGCCAGAGCGGTTAATGCTACTCCCAGGTAAATTTTCTTCCGATCATACAGTAATTTAAATCCTGCTAGCACGAGTGGCATGTAAGCGACAGCCCGTATTTTCCAGATATGACCGGCTTCAATACTTAAAGTTTGGAATGTATTGAAGCCAAAACCTAAGGCCCCTATAATAGCTATATATGGTCTTACGCCAAACACCAGCATTAGAACATAGAAGCTTATTAAACCTAAAAAGGTTACGCTTGCAGCACTTGGAAAACCCAACGTGATAATTTTCTGAATGTATTCAAGAAGATCCCCACTCCAATATACATTGACCATGTACGCTGGCATTCCGCTAAACATGCTATTGATCCAAAGCGCTTCTTCTCCGGTTTCCTGTCTGAATTCAACGGCTTCCTGTCCACCCCCTTGCCCTTGCAAAACGTCATGTTGGTACATGGATTGGTTACTAAAGAACAATGGGTGGTAGAAGATAACCACCACTACTGTAAAAACGACCACCGCAACCAGGTGCGGCAATATATCTGACTTGAAGTTGATTTTCGACATGGTTTAATTCGCCTGAAGCTCAAATATAAGACTTAGGATGAAGGGGCCTTACGGTTCGTATTGTTTAATTCACTCTGTCCGGATTATCGGAAATAAACGCTTTCCAACTCTTGGCGGTATTTTTCCGGGCGCCTTTCTGAAAGTGATGACAAACGGCTACGCCAAGGGCATCTGTGGCGTCCAAAAGCTTTGGCGAGGCCTGGAAGTTTAATAAAGTCATTAACATGGCCGCCACTTGCTCTTTTGATGCGTTGCCATTGCTGGTTACGGATTGCTTTACTTTTTTAGGAGCATATTCTGTAATAGGAATTTGCCTGGAAAGTGCAGCCGCCATAGCCACGCCTTGTGCTCTTCCAAGCTTAAGCATCGACTGAACGTTTTTGCCATAAAATGGCGCTTCCAAGGCTACTTCGTCCGGGTGATAGTCATCAATCAGGCTAACAACGCGTTCAAAAATCTTTTTAAGTTTCAGTTCATGTCCTGCATACTTACTTAAATGGATAACACCATACTGTAATAGTCTTAGCTGTTGTCCGCCCACTGAAATAAGTCCATACCCCATAACGCTTGTCCCTGGATCTAGTCCTAATATTATGGTTTCGCTGTCGATTTTTTTATCTATTTTCCCCACTTGTGCAAGATAATATAAATGGCGACTAAATACCCACGTTTTAATCTGCTGCTAAAAGTGCTGATCTTAATTTCTTGCCTGCTTTTTTTAGCATTTAAATTGAATGCCAGCAAAATTGATCTTCTCAACTTATATACACTTTTCAAAACCGCCATGATCGATGGCTAT
>JBCDHA010000376.1:0-4511 GCA_038750705.1 Bacteroidota bacterium | reverse complement strand
CATCTGGAGAAATTCGCAGGATCTGTAGGTGAGTATGTAAGAAAAGAACAGTACCGTAGAAAGAAGTTTAAAGTTAACCTTTACTTTAGAAAGGATCAATTCAAGGTTAAGCGCGGAGACACCATAGCCTGGTCAGGAAACAGCGGCTCCTCCGGAGGTCCACACCTGCATTTTGACATTCGGGATGAAAACCAACGTCCGTTAAATCCTTTGAAATATGGCTTTAATGAAGTGGTAGACCGCACGCCACCTATAGCGTTGGCCCTGGCGGTGAAAACAATGGACATTGATTCCCGGGTGGAGGGAAAGTTTGGCCGTAAGGAATATGCATTGCGCAGAGTTGGAAATGATTATGTAATCGACAAACCTATTTATGCAGCAGGCTCCATTGGCTTCGAATTACTGGCCCATGATAAACTGGACTATGCTCGTTTCAGGTGTGGCATTAACACGATCAATTTCAAGCTAAACGAAAAATTCATCTTTAGGCAGCAGATCAATTCATTTTCATTCGGAGAACAGCGCAATATATTGCGACATATGGATTACGAAAAGTTAGCTACTACAGGAAAACGTTACCATAAACTCTATGTTGATGACGGCAACCTAATGAAGTTCTACAAAACCAATGCGCAAAAAGGGAAAGTATCGTTAGTGGATGAAGGTGAGCAATATGGACAGATTGAGTTAATCGACAGCTATGGTAACAAAAGCAAAGTGACTTTCCTGTTAGTGACTTCAGACAAGAATGCAGGTGCGGAAACTTCAGGAATATACGATATCAAAACCCAGGATAATACACTTGTGATACAAACGCCTAAAAATGATACTCTTGATCTAAGTATCTACATTCCTGAGCATATTCAGTTGAATTCGAGTTATACTAATATAGGCAGTCAGTTCTACCTATGGGATTTAAGAAATGGTCTTCCCGGAAGAGTAGAAAAGGGTGATTATAATATGAGCCTTGATTTCCGTGATATGATCGCATCGGGAGTGGAGTATAACTACTTCTCAGAGAAAATGGACATCTCTTTCGCAAAGGGCTCTTTGTTTGATACATTATATCTTGAAACTAATTACCGGCAAGATACGCTTAAAAACATAGAAGTTTTTGGTTTAGGATCACCAACCGTCCCGCTAAAAAAGAGCATCAGTGTTACGTTAAAACCGGCAAGGACTTACGTAAACCTGAAACAGGCAGCGGTGTTCGCTGTAAATTCAAAAAATGAGTTAGCAGGATTCGTTGGGGGCCAATGGAAATCAGGCAAGATACAATTCTCAACGAGAAACTTCGGGCGTTTTACCATTGCTTATGACAGCATTCCTCCTACAATAAAGCCCTTGGTGATAAATGCCAAAGACCTAAAATTCAAAATAGAAGATTCTCTTTCCGGCCTGAAAAAGTTTGAGTGCTATGTTAACGGTGACTGGGTGTTAATGAATTATGATTACAAAAGGAAATTGATATGGTCGGAAAAGTTGAATGAAAATGTGCCGTTTACAGGTGTCGTTAAACTTATCATCACTGATAATGTTAACAATAAAACAGAGTACGAAACTAAAATCAATTTGTAACTATGGCACTCAGCATTGGTGATGTAGCACCGGATTTCGAAGTTAACAATCAGGATGGTAACCCTGTAAAACTGTCTGATTATAAAGGAAAAAAAATAGTATTATACTTCTACCCAAAAGACAATACTCCCGGATGTACTGCGGAGTCTTGCAACTTAAGAGATAATTATGAGCGATTTCAGGCAGAAGGCTATGAAATATTAGGTGTTAGCACTGATTCCGAAAAATCACATCAAAAATTTATTGAAAAGCAAAGCCTGCCCTTTAGCCTGCTCGCTGATACGGAAAAACAGATCCATGAAAAATATGGAACCTGGGTAGAAAAATCGATGTACGGCCGACAATATATGGGCACTGCCCGTAAGACTTTTGTAATTGACGAAGAAGGGAAAATAAAAGACATCATCGAAAAAGTGAAGACTAAAGATCACACAGCTCAGATCTTGTAGACTCTGTAATAGGACGACAATACAAAAATAGATACTACTAAGTAGCTAATTCAAGATCGCAGATTGATCAAAGGCCGTTCTAAAAATAGCGGCCTTTCTTTTTGTTAAAATCTCGTGTACATACCTTTCCAATTCTTCTCAACTTCTTTAATTTCGTTGTTTAAGATGGAAAAAATGAGCTCTGAACCCAACATTACGGAATTAGAAAAAGTAGCCTCCCAGGTAAGGCGAGACATTGTTAGAATGGTACATGCGGTACAATCTGGCCACCCGGGTGGTTCGTTAGGGTGTACAGAATTTTTCGTGGCGCTATACTTTCATATTTTAAAACATGAAAAAAGTTTCAATATGGACGCAAAAGGTGAAGACATCTTCTTCCTTTCTAATGGCCATATCTCTCCGGTTTGGTACAGTGTACTGGCAAGAAGCGGCTATTTCCCTATTGATGAGCTTAAAACCTTTAGAAAAATGGATTCAAGGCTACAAGGTCATCCGGCTACGGAAGAAAACCTACCTGGTGTCCGCATAGCATCGGGTTCTCTGGGTCAGGGACTGTCTGCCGCCATTGGTGCGGCACAAACCAAAAAACTTAGCGGCGATGATCGCTTTGTATACGTGCTTATGGGTGACGGCGAGCAAAATGAGGGGCAGGTATGGGAAGCCGCCATGTATGCCGCACATCATAAAGTAGATAACCTAATCGCTACCATTGACTACAACCATCAGCAAATTGACGGCCCTACAAAGGAGGTAATGTCCTTGGGAGACTTACAGGCTAAATGGGAGGCTTTTGGTTGGAAAGTAATACAAAGCAATGGTAATGACTTTGAAAACCTTATCTCAACTTTAGACCAAGCCAAAGAACTTTCCGGGGAGGGTATTCCTGTACTTAACCTAATGTCTACTGAAATGGGCTATGGCGTAGATTTTATGGTAGGCACTCATAAATGGCATGGTATTGCTCCAAATGATGAGCAGCTATCAGACGCGCTGGGGCAACTGGAGGAGACTTTAGGAGATTATTAAGTTTCTGCACTTAGGCTATACCAAAACTAAAATCCAGGATTTCAATCTGATAGTCCAATTCAAGTTCTATTTAAATCACTATTTCAGCAAAACACGTAAGAAGCTACTCTAATGAAAAAATCAATTGTTTTTATAGTTTACTTAGTTGCTATCTTTTTCTTTTCATCTTGTGAAGACGATATTATAATTACAGATAACGGTTCAGCAAGCATCATATTTCTTGAAGATGGAACTCCGATCACCGATGGGGA
This sequence comes from Bacteroidota bacterium, assembly GCA_038750705.1. Lineage (GTDB taxonomy): Bacteria > Bacteroidota > Bacteroidia > Cytophagales > Cyclobacteriaceae > Fulvivirga. The sequence continues at coordinate 1,207 of JBCDHA010000376.1, read as the reverse complement.
AGTCAGAATAGTCAATGAATTCGGAAATATTAGTTCTAACTTTGAGTTCAATAATGTTTTTGAAGGAATAACCAACAACGATGGCGCTATCACAACCGGCGAATTACTAAAAGGAAATTATTCATTCAGGTTATCTACGGGCAAAGAATTTTTCTTTGATGGTATCCAAATTCCCGATGCCAATAAAAGAAATAATGTTACATACGACCTCAATCTTTTTCGCTCAGATTTATCGATTCGTTTCAATACTCAATCAAGCGGCGGTTTTTCTGAAATAGAGACGCCAACGGGCTCTTACTATTTATATAATACTTTTTTGAGTCCTGCCATAGTAGACTTTGAGCAATTGGTCAATTTATCTCCATATAATACAAACACAACTTCCGCAGGTACATTAGATTTTAATAATGTGCTCAGAGGTCAATATAATCTAGCTTTTAGTTCTGATAATCAGAACTTCACAATTATTTCATTTCTAGAAGTTAGAAGAGATTTTGACGAAGAGATAGACTTAAACATCGACGTTCGTATCTTACTGCGGTTGGCGCCATGGAATATCAGTAGAACTGAAGATTTATTTGGCAATATACTGGACGATGATATATCGTCTATCAATTTCTCTACACCAAACGGAATAGATCAGGTTACTTTTAATTTTACTGACGGAGCGACCTTTTCCACAGGTTATGCCATTGGTATAAGTTCAAATCGCACCTGGATATTCTTGGATAATAACTTTCCAAATACCGATGAAGTACGTTTCATTAACGATTTAGTCATCCAAAATGATCGCCTACAATTTGATTATCAAGATCAAACATTCAATAGCTTTGCAGCCTATTTCACACAGTGACAGCACCCGGGTTAGATACTATTTGAATTGCATAGAGTACGCATTGGTTAATAGTAAACATGCGTTGTAAAAAGTTTGTTACTCATACCTCAAACTCTCCACGGGATTCATGCGGGCCACTTTTAACGTTTGCCAACTTACAGTAGTAAGAGCAAACAATAAGGTTAACACACCTACTCCAACAAAAATCCATCCGCTTATCTCTATGCGATTGGCGAAATCTGCCAACCACATTTTCATCAAATACCAGGCTATTGGATAAGCCAGTACGCAAGCAATTAAGACGGTAAATAGAAACGATTTGCACATCACGAAGAATACCTGAAAGTGATTTGCACCTGTTACTTTTCTTAT
>JBCDHA010000375.1:0-4513 GCA_038750705.1 Bacteroidota bacterium | reverse complement strand
TTGCACCCTGAAATGTTACAGTACGTCACGCTTGACGGGAAATTAATACCTTTTAAAGCTGCTGATTTTATTCAGATGGTAGCCGACAAGAAAATTGGGGGTACACCTCGGAAAATCACACATAAAAACTCGGATATCATAAGGGGCGACGCCGCGTACATTGTCCTCCAAGCGGTGAGCCATGAATATGATTTCATGTACCACCTTTCCATGGCCAAAAATGATGGAAAATGGGTTATTGTGGGCATAGTAGCTGATATCGTTAAAGTATGAGACTTTTTGCTGCTCTTCTCTTTGTGTTACTTCCTGTGTTTACCTATGCACAGGACGTAACCCTGGGAGGCATGACCATGTCGTACCAAATTATAAATGATCATATTGAGATTACGCTCAAAGCACCCACTTTAGGCTGGCTGGGTATCGGATTCAATGATCAAAACTCGATTGTTAAAAGTGATCTTTACTTACTGAGAGTTAAAGATCGAAAAGCCGAAGGCCTGGATATGTATGTTATTGGCGCCGGAAATCCAAAAGAAGATCATAAAATTGGGGGATACTTCAACCTAAGGGAGATTGAAGGGAAAGAAACCGATGGATCAACTACGCTAAAATTTCAATTACCCGTACAATCGAAGGACCGATATGATTTCTCACACGAGATCGGCGCTGATTTTTGGTTAATTTTAGCCTATTCCCAATCCGATGACTGGGATCATCATTCAATGATGCGCAGGCACACGAAGTTTAGCTTTATTAAATAATGCTCGGTTTATCCCGGAGAGATTTGTTTTACAATTTATTGGTTTGGTCGGCAGTTTCCCTATTTACTGCTACCCAACTCCACTTAAAATCTGTACAAGCTAATCAAGACAGCTCTTGGGTTGCTATCTTTCAGGTGCAATTATTAGTTTGGCTGCTTTGGGGTTTTATTACACCACTTATTTATTGGATAGCACATCGTTTCCGTATCAATAGACAAAACTTTTTTATTAGGTTATTTATACACTTGCCTATATCTATAGGTATTGTGCTCATTTACTTATCAGCCTATTCGGTAATTTGGAATTTAAATCAATATGGCTCCATGGATTGGAGTAGTTTCAGGGGTATTGGCACCGTACTATTCCTTAACCTATTTCACTGGCACTTTTTCATTTATATTGCCATCATCGGTGTAGTTCATGCAAATATTTACCTCAGCTCGAGTAAAGAACAAGAAGTGAGGAATGCCTTACTGGAAAAGGAATTATTAACCAGTAAGCTAAACTTTCTTAAAATGCAGCTTCAGCCTCATTTTCTATTCAATACTTTGAACGGTATTGTAAGTTCCATACATCAGAAAAAAACAGATACAGCCGCTAGCATGACCACCGAGTTAAGCGAACTTCTGCGCACATCACTTTCTGAAAATGATCAGCAAATAACCTCACTTGAAAAAGAACTAAGATATGTAAAAATGTATCTGAACATTGAAAAACACAGATTCAAGCAACTAAAAGTGCACTACCAGATTCCTGATAGCCTCTTAAAAGTGGAAGTGCCGAACTTTTTCCTGCAACCGCTGGTGGAGAATGCTATCAAACACGGTATTTCAAAGCAGAGCAAAGCCGAACGAATTGAAATTTCGGCAGAAAAGATTAATGATTCCCTATTGTTTTCCATCTACAACGACGGACCTCCTATAACCAAATATGCTGAGGGAGTCGGCCTGTCTAACTTAAGGAAGCGTTTAAGGGCGATATATGAAAGCCTGGGCAAATTCAATATATACGCTCATGGAAGTGGAACCAAAGTTGAAGTTAGCCTCCCCATATGAAAAGTCTGAAGACAATTATCATTGACGACGAGGAGGATGCCCGAGCACTGCTAAAGCATCATTTATTAAAGCTGGATCGGGTCGAGATTATCGGAGAAGCGCAGGACGGCGCAGAAGCCATTTCTGTGATCGCCGAGCATCAGCCCGATCTTGTCCTCCTGGATATTGAGATGCCCGAATTCAACGGTATTGAAGTACTTCAGCGGCTGGATACTCTTCCCTACATTATTTTTGTAACGGCCTTCAACGAATATGCCATTCAGGCTTTTGAAATGCACGCTGTGGACTACTTGTTGAAGCCATTCACGGAGGAAAGATTATTTAAAGCCATTCACAAAGCCGAAAAAAGAATAGTAGCGGATGTATTGGATAAAAGTCTTTACCTTGACCTGTTAAGGGGCATTACAAATCCTGGTAGCAGCAAGTACCTACAGCGGCTTTCAGTCAAAATCAATCATAAAACCCATTTTATCGAAGTCTCTGATATCGTCATGATTGAAGCCGCCGATCAGTACGTTTCGATACAAACGACCTCAGACCAGCATTTGGCCCGAATGAGTATGGACTCCCTGGAAAAAGCATTGGATCCCACAGTTTTCATTAGAACTCATCGTTCTTATATTGTAACCTTAAGTGCCATACAATCTCTTGAGCAGTATGAACCCGGAAATCTCCTTATTCATTTAAAAGGGGGTTTTAAGGCCAAACTTAGTCAATCGCGAAAGGTCTTTGTGGAGAACCGATTGAAAATGGGCTGAATGGCAACGGTAAACTAAAATCTTAATATCTGTTATTCATCAATACCTGCAAAAGGTACTATATGACTCGGAAAACCTTAAGGTAAAAGGTGGTAATTTGAATTCATATCCGTGTTAAACCCTCATTCATCAAATCATGTTACCATTTAAAAGAACATCTTTATCACTTACAGAATTTATCCGCAGTAGCTGAACTAAACACAATGCCATAGGTTAGGTGTATGTCAATATATGGCATGCTGTTTTAGTCATGATAAAAAAATACACCACTATCTTATTTCTGGTTAGCGCTATTGGTACTACCGCATTTTCACAGTCTAAACGTCTAACTATATCTGGTAAAGTTGTCGATCAAGAAGCCGGCGGTCCGGTAGAATATGCAACTGTAATGCTTCAGTCAGTCGATAACCCGGAAGTAGTTTCAGGCGGCATAACAGATTTTGAGGGTGCTTTTAAGATTAAGGCACAACCAGGTATCTACAATATTCGAATAGATTTTATTGCCTACCAGCCGTATGAATTGAAAAATCAGACCATAACAAAATCAATAGACTTAGGGCTCATCAAAATGGCTGTCGATGCTACTGAGCTGGAAGCGGTGGTTATTGAAGGGGAAAAGACTACAGTAGAGGTGAGACTTGACAAAAAGATCTACAATATTGGCCAAGATCTTACCAATAGTGGTGGCACAGTGAGTGATGCGCTTGGCAATATCCCTTCTGTTACCGTGGATGTTGATGGGGCCATTGCACTTAGGGGGAATGACAATGTTAGAATTTTGATCAATGGTAGACCTTCTGCACTTGCCGGCTTCGGTTCTACTGAGGCTCTACGTCAACTACCCGCAGATGCCATTGAAAAGGTAGAGGTAATAACTAGTCCCTCTGCCAGATATGATGCTGAAGGCACGGCTGGTATCCTAAATATTGTTTTAAAGAGAGATGAAACAAGAGGTTTTAATGGTCTGATTAATGCTGGTTTTGGCTACCCTGACGCGGCAAATTTTACTTCTAATCTCAACTGGAGAAAAGATAAATTTAATTTTTTCAATACTATCGGATATTCCCTTCGCAAGCCACCGGGAAACGGTCTTTTCGATAATACGTACGTTGAAGGTACGTTTGACAGGATCATAGAAGATCGCGATATACAAAGAAGAAATAGCGGACTAAATCTAAATACGGGAATAGAATACTATCTTACTGAGAGTTCTTCTGTGACCGCCAGTGCTTTTGGAAGGATTAATGATGGAAGGGATATTACCGCCAATAATACCGTCAGGTTCATTTCTGATCAAACAGATAGTAGAACCTTGAGAACTGAAGAGGAGGTTGAAGAAGAAACCAGCTACCAATTTTCACTTAGCTATAATAATGACATAGACGATGAGGGCCATAAGTTGACTGCCGATTTACAGTATTCATCCGACGAAGAAGTGAAACCGATAACAATTTTGGAACAAAACATTTTTCCTGACAATTCTATTATCGCTCGTGAAAACATCAATGAAATAGAAAAGCAGGATGAATTTCTAGCCCAGGTTGATTACGTAAGGCCCATTGGAAATGCCCAATTTGAAGCAGGTTATCGAGGCAACTGGGAACAAACAGATACAGACTTTGCGCTAGAGGAACTCAACACGGAAACCGGGGAATTTGTGGAAAATCTGGGGTTAACCAATCGATTTGTATTTGATCAAATTGTTCAGGCAGTTTACGCACAGTATGGTAACAAGCATGGAAAGTTTTCCTTTCTCGCAGGATTAAGACTAGAAAATACAAGACTGAAAGGGAATGTAACAGGTGTGGATCAAGAAACTCTTCAAGAAACCCTAGGGGATGATGTCGATCTTGACTTTGATAAAAATTATCTGGGATTATTTCCTACCCTAAACCTTATTTATGAGATCAATGAAGACGAAAATATTACCATAGGATAC
>JBCDHA010000374.1:0-4528 GCA_038750705.1 Bacteroidota bacterium | reverse complement strand
GGATATTCTGCTTCGGAAATTGAAGAGATCATGCTTTCCGATGATTTCAACCGATGGGTAAATGGAAAATTTGAAAAAGGTTTCAATTACTACTACAGCAAGGAGGAGCCTACGTCATCTATTTTATCCATTAGATTGTCACTGGATTCCGTGTTTAACGCAGCAGTCACGTCATCCATTGCCAGCGACTTATCGCTGAATTTCGCGTTGGCGGAAAAGTTTGCGGTACCCAGCGCTAAGGCAGGTTATAATTTCGATTCCCTTTTGGTACCTACCCGGATAGTGGCAGCCGAAATTTTCACACAGCGCGAAGAAATTATCAAAAAAGGATCTCTGGGGAATGCATTGCGTACCACACTTTCGGTACCATTCTTTTACAAACCCATACGCTTTGATGATAAGTACCTGTTTGACGGAGGGATCTATAATAATTTTCCAGTAGATGTAGCGCTGGAGGAATTTGCTCCTGAGGTAATTATAGGGTCAAATGTTTCAAGCAAAATTTATAATGAATATCCCAGAGAAACAGATGACAAGTTACTGGGCAGCTCCCTGCTATTCATGATTTTGGATAAGTCTGACCCCGACAAAATCCCCGAGTCCGGTGTATACCTGGAACCGAGTCTGGAGAATTATACTGCTTTTGATTTTAACAAAGTTCAGGCTCTTATAGATAGTGGCTATACGGCTACTATGGCCAAGATGAACGAGATCAAATCAAAAGTATCCAGGCAATCTTCTGACTTGAATTTAAAGATCAGACGAAGTAAGCTTACTGCAGGTAAGAAGCCTGCATTGTTCAGTGGGATTGATTTTCATGGGTTTAATTCGAAGCAGCGTAAGTATATAAGACATATTTTCAGGTACCAGAAAAACAAAACACTCACCTTTGATCAAATTAAGAAAGGTTACTTTAGGCTAATGTCCGAAGAGTATTTTGAATCTATTTATCCGGACATCATTTTTGATCCTACAAGTGATGCCTACCGTCTCCAGATCTATGGCCGGCCGGAAAATAACTTTAACATAGGTGTAGGGGGTGCGATTGCTTCTAGGAATATAAGCCACATTTTTGTTGGCCTGGAACACTACTATTTTGATAATTACCTGCTTAAAAACAGTATGAGTTTTTATTCAGGTAGCTTTTACAAGTCGGCCGGACTTAGAACGAGGCTTAACTTACCTGCGCTGGGACAGTTTTTTCTTGAAACTGATTTACTCTATAATAAATGGGATTACCTCAGTTCCGATGACATTTTGGGGTTGGAAAGTTCGCCAACCATACTGGACCGGACGGATAGGAAATATGGGTTGAATATCGGGTTTCCGCTGGGGTCGAAACTACGAGCAGTGCTCAATGGCGCCTGGATTGACAATTTTGATGAGTTCGCAGATGACACTAACATCACCAGCCTGGATACACTGAACAGGATTGAAATTGATGGTTTTAGGTTTGGGTTCACCTTTGATAGAAACGATCTGAACCGAAAGCAGTACGCTAATGAAGGCAAGTCGTTTCGGCTTAGTGCCGATTATTTTGCTTTGGAGGAAAAGTATATGCCGGGTTCTACTGCACAAGAGCTGGCAGGTCGACAAGATCGTAGTTGGATTAGAATAAGAGCGGACATTGAACAGTATTTCAGGTATGGAAAATATAGCACAGGCTACTACATCGGCGGTGTGCTATCTAACCAGCCCTCCTTCATCAATGAACGTGCTACACTGATATCGTCCCCTACGATAGCTCCACTTCAGGATAGTCGTACTCTCTTTCTTGATAATTTCAGGGGGCATAACTTCATTTCTCTTGGTTTACGCAATGTCTTTTCAATAAGAAGGAATCTCGATTTTAGGCTAGAAGGTTATGGTTTCAAACGTTTTGATACGCTTGACAGTGAAAGTGAAACCCCTAATACATTTGGAGAAGAAGATGAAGTTTATGTGGCTGCAACGGCGGGTGTCGTACTTCAAAGCCCTGTAGGCCCGGTAAGCCTAAGTTTAAACTACTATGACGATGAAGAAACACAACTTGGAGTTCTTTTGCACGCCGGGTTTTTATTATTCAACCGCAAGTCGATGGATTAGAGGTGCAAAATTATAACATAGTTTAATGCAGTGTATTTCAGAAGCCTAACTTGGTATCAAAATGAAAATTTGAGTATGTTTACTTTTTAAACAGCCTTCGATAATACTAAATAATATGAAGAAATTATTACTCGTAGCAGTATTAGCTATTCTTACCTTCAATGTCAGCGGCCAAACCGTGCAATGGGCATCTAAGGTCATTGATTTCTCTTCTGAACTTACCCCGGTTCAATATTCAGCTAATCAGCTCATAGGGAAGCCTAACGTACTTCCTTCAGGTGGTGAGAACCCAAACGCCTGGACCCCAGAAAGGGCAAATAAAAAAGAATACGTTAAAGTAGGTTTTGATAATCCTATTCAAATCCGTCAGATCGCCATTGCCGAGTCATATAATCCAAGCGCTATTTTTAAGGTATTTGCTTACGATGAAGCCGATAAGGAATATCTGATAAATACCTTCAGCCCAAAAACAATTCCATTGAAGGGACGTATGCTGAATGTTTTTGTGGAAGAAACGCCCTATAAAGTGGCAGCGGTAAAGATAGAGTTTGACGGGGCGGCAGTACCTGAATACTACAGCGTTGATGCCATTGCCATTTCAGATTCTGATATACCCATAATCGCCCAAATCGACTTGCCGGAATTCCTGAACCCCGATATGGACAAAGAGCGCTTAAGCAAAAATGTAAATAGTGAGTACCGTGAAATGAAACCCTTACTATCACCGGACGGTAAAACACTTTATTTCTCAAGAAGAAACCATCCTGGTAATGTTGGCGGAGTAAAGGACAACGAGGACATCTGGTATTCAGAACTTGATGAGAACGGGGAGTGGCAATTGGCCAAAAACATTGGTGAAACACTTAATAATGCGGGCCCTAACTTCGTGAGCTCAGTTACGCCGGACGGTAAGTCCGTTTTGATGGTATTGGGTAATCAGTACCTCAAAAATGGTAAAATGGCGGCAGGGGTAAGCTTAAGCTCCAACGCAAGCGGAAGTTGGTCTGAGCCGGTCGCATTAAAGATTGAGAATGATTATAACTATTCCGAAAAAGCCAATTTTTTTCTGGCCAATAATCGTAAGGTTTTGATAATGTCTGTGATGCGAGAAGACTCAAATGGAGGTAGAGATCTGTATGCCAGTTTTTTAAACGAAGACAGTACCTGGTCTGAACCTTTGAACTTATCAGATAAAGTAAACACAGCAGGAGAGGAAGCATCGCCTTTTTTAGCCGCAGATGACAAAACCCTTTATTTTTCTTCAGATGGCTACAGCGGGTTTGGTGGAAGTGATATTTACATCTCCAAACGACTTGATGATACGTGGACGAATTGGTCCGAGCCAGAAAACTTAGGGCCTACCATAAATTCTCAGTATGAAGATTTGTTTTTCAACATACCCGGTAACAGTGACTTTGCCTACTATTCACAAGGAGTAAATGAAGATGATTTGGATATTTTCAGAGTGGCCATGCCTGTTTTCAAAAGACCTGATCCGGTTATTTTAGTTAAAGGGAAACTGCTTGATTCAAAAACAGGCGAGCCTATTGAAGCCAAAATTATTTATGAAAGATTATCTGATGGTAAGGAAATTGGCCAAACTTCTACCAATGCAGAAACGGGTGAATATGAGTTACTACTGCCGGCAGGTGAAAAATATGGTATTCGCGCAGAATCTGAAGGCTATATTGCACAAAGTGAAAACATTGACTTGACCGGAGTTACTGAAGACGGAGAGAAGACGATGTCACAGAAAGATCTGCTCCTTGTCCCCATAGAGGTAGAAGCCACCGTTGTACTGAATAACGTATTCTTTGATTTTGACAAGGCTACGTTAAAATCTGAATCTTATCCTGAATTGAACAGAGTAGCGGAATTAATGGGAGAAAGAAGTGGGTTACGTATTGAAGTGGCAGGCCATACGGATAACATTGGCCCCGATGCCTACAACGTAGGGCTTTCTGAGCGAAGAGCCAGATCCGTTGTTAATTACTTGATTGGCAAGGGAGTTGATACCTCAAGATTTGAGATCAAGTATTTTGGTAAGACTCAGCCAGTTGCAGATAACTCATCAAGAGAAGGACGTAGAAAGAACAGAAGGGTAGAATTCAAAATACTTGAAGATTAAGCTAATGTGAATATGAGCTATTTGAAAAATATCTGTGGTCTTTTGGCAGTCATTTTGTCGGCATCCATTTGCTATGGACAAGATGAACCATCTCCAATTCCAGTAAATGGAAAGATCGTTGATAAGTTTTCAGAGGAGCCCATTGTAAGCAGGATCTACTACGAGAGTTTACCTTATGGTAGTAAAATAGGAGTTTTTCGAGGAGACACTTTTAACTTTAAACTTGAGGGTGGCGCAGAATACTCAATAAAGGTAGAAGCAGAAGGCTATTCTACTTACTATGGCAAAGTGAAACCCGATGACGCCACCAATGGT
>JBCDHA010000373.1:0-4554 GCA_038750705.1 Bacteroidota bacterium | reverse complement strand
TATATGAGAAAAATGAAGGGCCACTGAACTCAGACGTACATCATGTAACGGTTGGATTGTCCTTCATTGGTTTCTAATCAGTGCCCTTTAAAGGCAGGTTTCCTCTTTTCTTTAAAAGCAGCTACACCTTCAAGGTAGTCCGATGTACTTCCGGCTATTTCCTGGCTGTAGGCTTCGTAGTCAAGCATGTCATCCAGTGAAGCGTTACCTGACTTATTGAGCATCTTCTTCATTATACCAATGGCCTTGGTAGGAGCGTTAGCATAGTAGTCCGTGTATTCAGCCACGGCATTATCGAGATCTGCCAATGGTACTACTTTATTTACCAAGCCTATTTCAAACGCCTCTCTACCTTTTATTCTACTACCCATAGTGGCTAATTCAAACGCTTTAGCTGTACCTACCAATCTGGGAAGGAAATACGATGACCCGGAATCCAGCACCAGTCCAATGTTAATAAACACCTCCGTAAGCATAGCCTCTTCCGCCGCTACTATAAGATCGCAGGCAAATGCAATGGAGCACCCTGCTCCTGCCGCTACTCCGTTCAGGCGGCAAATAATGGGTTTAGGTAAGTTACGCATGGCCCTGATGATTGGATTATATCGTTTATGCAAAGAATCAATAAACGATCGTGTGCCTGCTTCGGAAGCTTTCAGGTCTTGTCCTGAACAAAAGGCCTTCCCGTTTCCTGTAAGTACTACCACTCTTACTTCACTATCGCGCCCGATGGTTTTTAAGACGTCTTGCAGTTCGAAGGTGATTGGATCATTTAGGGCATTATAAACATCAGGCCTGTTTAATGTAACTGTGGCTACGCCGTTCTCTTTTTTAAACTCAATAAAATCGTACATAATAAAACACTAGCTAAATAAATAGATTGATGTAAAACATATGCCAAAACCCAATACTGATCCCACGCCAACCTCCGCAGGACTATGCACTCCCAGATAAAGCCGCGACGAATTCACAACCCCTGCCAAAAGCAGGATGAGTACAATAGGCCAGAATAACAGGCCATCCGGGTACTTTATTTGAATGGCTATCATACTGCCCAACATTCCCCAGACCCCTGCGGCATGAACGCTTACTTTAAAAAAAATAGTAACGATTGTAATCAAAACCACTACAGCTGTAACCGTTCCGAAAAGTATGATCATCGTTTGCCCCAGCACTAGCCTGTAGGCAAACATATAAACCGTAAGACCGTAATAAGCTGAAATAAAAAGAAACGGCATGATTCGTTCTTTTCGATCTTCCAGCTTTAAACTAGTAATGGATGATGTAATCCTGAGAGCTCCGATACTGATGGCGGGAATAATGAAGGTTATCGCAAAGACCAAGCCGGTGATTGGCAACATATTAGTACTATCAATCGGGCGCAATGCATTAGGAGAAAACAAAAAGAGTACAATCAACAATACCGTTGACAGCAGTAACGGATGGAATACATAGGAAACGAACTCCGCAATTCTTCTGGTCACTATAATTCCTTTCTTAACCTTGCAACGGGGATATTTAGTTGCTCGCGATATTTGGCCACCGTCCTTCGTGCAATATTGTAGCCCTTTGATTTCAATAGTTTCTCAAGCTTATCATCTGACAGCGGTTTTGATTTCTCTTCACCGTCAATTATCATTCTTAATTCATTTTTCACTTCACGACTGCTTACATCCTCACCCGAGTCCGTAGCTATCCCCTCAGAAAAGAAGTATTTCAATGGAAAAATGCCAAAATCAGTTTGTACTGCCTTACTATTAGCAACACGTGAAACTGTAGATATATCCATATGTATAATATTGGCAATATCCTTTAAGATCATGGGACGCAGTTTGCTTTCATCACCTTCGAGAAAATACTCATACTGAAAATCAACAATAGCCCGCATAGTGTTAAGCAAGGTGTTTTGACGTTGCTTAATAGCATCTATAAACCATTTAGCGGCATCCAGTTTTTGCTTTACGAAAGATACCGTATCCTTAAGTTTCTTATCTTTTTTATCACTTTTATCATAGGCCTTAAACATCTCAGTATAAGACCTGCTCACTCTTAATTCAGGAGCGTTTCTGCTATTAAGGGCTATCTCCAGTTCTCCATTGTTATTGGTCAGAATGAAATCGGGAATCAAAAACTGAGTTCTAACCAAACCTGTTGAGCTTCCTCCGGGTTTAGGGTTGAGTTTTCTTATCAGCTCAATAGCATCTTTTACAAAGTCTTCATCCTCGATGTCAAGCTTCTTCATTATTTTGGAATAATGCTTTTTTGTAAACTCATCAAAGCACTCTTCTAAAATTTTAGTAGCTACATACACATCAATGTTCTGCTCATCCTGCCTGCGCTCAAGCTGAAGCAAGAGGCACTCCTGTAAGCTTCTGGCGCCAATACCAGGAGGGTCAAATGTCTGGATCTTTCTCAGGATCTCCTCTACTTCATCGGTATCTGTTTCGATATTTTGTGAGAACGCCAGGTCGTTGATTATGGCATCCAGATCTCGCCTGATATAACCGTCACTTTCAATGCTGCCTAAAAGTTGTTGCCCAATAATGGTTTGACGGGTATCCAGCTTTAAAAAACCGAGCTGATCCTGTAACCTTTCATTAAGTGTGGAATGCATGGCAATAGGCATCTCCCTGTCTTCATTGTCTCCATCGCCCTGCATTTTGTAACCGCTGAAATCATCGTCACGCAGGTAATCCTCTACATCAATCTCCTCGCTATTGTCTGAGGTATCCTCATCACCAAAATCTTCAGTAGCCTCCTCCGGCTCATCCATTCCCTCCTCTAAGGCAGGATTATCTTCCAACTCCTCCTCAACTCTTGACTCCAACTCTGCTGTAGGTATTTGCAAAAGTTTGATGAACTGTATTTGTTGGGGGGATAATTTTTGTTGTAAACTTTGGGTTAAACCAAGTTTTTGCATCCGATGAATTTCGTTAAAAACTGCCTTAATTAAAAGATACGCTAAAGATATTATATTTCAGGCATTCTTTGACAAAAACGGCAGAATAACGTTTTTTTGCGCCTCATTTTGCTTTTTTAATCTGCAAGATTTGTCGAACACTTATGGCCGTAATACAAGGAAAAAGAACTAAGATAATTGATCTGTTAGGCACAGGTAAATTGGGAGAATCAGTAGTGGTAAAAGGATGGGTACGCACCTTTCGAAACAATCAGTTTATTGCTTTAAATGACGGTTCTACCTTGGAAAATATACAGGCTGTTGTAGATTTTAACACCACCGATGAACAGCTACTAAAACGAATCAATACCGGAGCATGTATTGCCGCCGGGGGTGAATTAGTAGAGTCCAAGGGCAAAGGCCAATCTGTTGAATTAGTGGTAAGCGAAATTGAGATTTTAGGTGATGCCGATGCCGAGAAATATCCATTACAACCTAAACGCCACTCGTTGGAATTTTTGAGGGAGATTGCGCATTTGCGCGTGCGCACAAATACATTTAGCGCTATTTATCGGGTACGTCATGCCATGATCTTTGCCGTACACAAATTCTTTACTGAAAAGGGCTTTTATAATATCCACACCCCCATTATCACGGGGTCCGATGCTGAAGGCGCTGGAGAAATGTTTCGCGTAACCACTTTAGATGCCACAAACCCGCCAAAAACCGAAAGTGGCGATCCTGATTTTTCGCAAGATTTTTTCAGTAAAGAGACTAATTTGACGGTTTCCGGCCAGCTGGAGGTAGAAACCGCTTGCCTGGCGCTTTCAGAAGTATATACATTTGGACCTACTTTTAGAGCAGAAAACTCAAATACATCAAGGCATCTGGCTGAATTCTGGATGATAGAGCCTGAAATGGCTTTTTATGATATTAATGATACCATGGAACTGGCCGAAGAGTTTGTGAAATACCTTGTGTCATACGCCCTACAGCATTGCGCTAAGGATTTAGAATTCTTAAACAGACGTGCCCTGGATGAAGAGAAAAACAAACCGCAAATAGAGCGCAGTGAGCTGAGTTTAATTGAACGACTTGAGTTTGTGGTAAACAACGATTTTGAGAAGATCACTTACACTGAGGCCGTGGATATTCTTAGAAATTCCAAGCCAAATAAGAAAAAGAAGTTTCAATATCTTATTCATGAATGGGGCGCTGACTTACAATCTGAGCACGAACGATTTTTAGTCGAAAAGCATTTTAAAAAGCCTGTAATATTATATAACTATCCAAAAGACATAAAGGCATTTTACATGCGTCAAAATGACGATAACAAAACTGTGGCTGCCATGGATGTCCTTTTTCCTGGCATTGGGGAGATTATTGGTGGCTCTCAGCGAGAAGAAAGGTATGATGAGCTCATGGTTCGCATAGATGAAATGGGCATTCCGCAGGAGGATCTCGATTGGTACCTGGACTTAAGGAAATTTGGAACCGCCCCGCATAGTGGGTTCGGATTAGGTTTCGAACGAATGATACAGTTTGTGACCGGGATGACAAATATCAGAGACGTAATTCCTTTTCCCCGAACACCGGATAACGCAGAATTCTAGAAATCGCTAACGTTTAACAAATTTATAGGTTTCACTGAAGTG
>JBCDHA010000372.1:0-4563 GCA_038750705.1 Bacteroidota bacterium | reverse complement strand
GAATAGCGGATGAGTCCTTTTGGTTTTTTGACTTTTTCCATCACCTGATCACAGGCATCAATACAGGCGGTACAATTCACGCATTCCAGCTGGGTTCCATTCCGAATGTCAATACCTGTAGGGCATACATGTACACACAGTTTACAATCGATGCAATCTCCTTTATCCTCCTGCACAGTATTTTTCTTGATTTTACCACGGGGTTCTCCTCTCAACCAATCGTACATTACGGCTATTGATTTTTTATCCAAAAGCACACCTTGCAGCCTGCCATACGGACAAACCGCCACACAGGCCTGCTCACGAAAAACCGTAAATACCCAAAAGAAAATACCCGTAAATGCCATCAACCCTAAAAACCCGGAAAGGTGCTCCGTGGGTGGTTGGCTTACAATTTCTCTCACCTGATCAATACCTATAAGATAGGCCATAACCGTATGGGATATCAGTAATGAAATGCCCAGAAAAATAGTCAGTTTCAATCCCTTCTTTCTGATCTTAGCGGCATTCCACGGGCCCTGATTTAATTTACGTTGTTTATTAGCGTCACCTTCAATCCAATATTCGATTTTACGGAATACCATCTCCATAAAAAGGGTTTGCGGGCATGCCCAACCGCACCACAGTCTACCAAAGACTACGGTAAATAGGATAACGAAAACGAAGAAGGTAATTAACACTATAGCCAGCAGAAAAAAATCCTGTGGCCAGAATGGCTGGCCGAGGATTACAAACTTGCGCTCAAAGAAATTTAACAGTAAAAACGGCTTACCTTCAATCTTTAAAAAGGGGCCCGCAAAAAGAATGGAGAGCAGAAATATGGTAACTCCCACACGCAAGCGATGCATATCTCCGCTCGGCTTCTTTGGGTAAACCCAGATTCGCTTTCCCGACTCATCTACCGTAGCGATGCTATCGCGGAACTGCTCATCATATTCGTATAAATTTTCCATCACCCTCCTGCCTTTCCTTCTTCTCTAAAGTTTAGCAACAACGGTTGAATCTGTTTCAGAAGGCTGTTCAGGTAATACTTCCGGCACATAGAGTTCACCTTGAGGATCTTTCGCGCCAGGGGGATTCGTTCCTTTAAGGGTCATAATGTAGGAAGATACGTTCTGCATCTGCTCAGGAGATAGCAGCGGTTCCCAGGAGATCATGCCCTTTTCAGGCACACCTACCTTGATGGTTTTATAGATATCACCAATACTGCCACCGTGCAACCAATAATCATCAGTTAAATTAGGGCCTATGCCTCCACCGCCGTTCTCTTTATGGCATTGCGCACAGTTGAGGTTAAATATCTGTTTGCCTTTGGCCAGTAACCCAGCATCTTCTACAAAAACCACACTATTTTCATCGATATTACTTTCAGGGAGATTAGCAAGTCTTGCAGCGCTTGCAGCTTCAGCTTCTTCAATTTGAGCCATATACTCTTCTTCCTGAAGTGGTAAAGAATCAAAAACATGATAAGCCCCCAGATAAAACACCGCAAATATGATGGTGATATAAAACAGCCATTTCCACCACGGAGGCAAATGATTATCCAACTCCCTGATTCCGTCATAATTATGGTCCAGCACCAACTCGCCTTCTTCCTCCATAGGGCGAAAATCATTAAGCTTAGCCCACATTTTGGTCCAGGCACTTTCTTCTTCAACGAGCTCAATACCTTTCTCCGCCGCAATCTTCTCAGCTTGTTGACGTACGAAAGTTTTCAATAATTGCAAGACAACCACCGATACGCCCAATACAAGAAGTGCGATTACCAACGTAAAACTTGTTACAACATAAAAAATGGTCTTACTGTCTACCGTTAATGATCCGGTATCCTGGGCAAATGCTCCCAGGGCAGGTATCAAAAATAAGGTAGTGAGTATAATTAACTTTTTATGACTCATGATGTAGGGTTTTTAGATTCTTCAAAAGTTTTGGCTCCATCTTCGATAGGTAACTGGCTCATGGATTTAATGTAGTTTTTATCGGCACGGATTACCCAAATGATTAGGCTCACGAAGAAGATAAAGAATATGGAAAGCGAGATAATTGGCCAAACTTCCACGTTATGTATTTGTTCGAAATAATGTTTAAACATGTCTTTATCAGTTAGATGCTGTGGTTTCTCCTTGTACTTTTATATCGGTTCCTAACCGCTGCAGGTAGGCAATAAGCGCTATGATCTCAGCTTCTTTGGCTATTTCAATACCATCCTCATCTTTCAAGCTTTTTGCAATGGCCTCAGCTTGAGCATCCAGATCCGTATTGGCAATCTCTTCGTAGCCTTCGGCATAGGGTACGCCTATCGTTCGAAGAGCCGTTATCTTACCAGCAGTAGCTGCTTTATCAATAGCAGATGTGTAAAGCCACGGATAAGGCGGCATAATCGATCCGGCAGACACCACACCTGGCTCTAACATGTGGTAATAATGCCAACTGTTAGGATACTTCTTACCCACCCTGTGCAAGTCTGGTCCGGTTCGCTTGGAACCCCAAAGAAATGGATGGTCATAAACAAATTCACCGGCTTTAGAATATTCACCGTAGCGCTCGGTCTCCGATCTAAACGGACGAACCATCTGCGAGTGGCAGCCCACACAACCCTCACGGATATAAATGTCGCGTCCATGAAGTTCAAGAGGTGTATAGGGCTTTACACTGGCGATAGTTGGAACGTTAGACTCGATCAAAAAGGTAGGCACCATTTCGATTACCCCACCTATAACAATAGCGATCAAAGTAAGTACGGTAAATATTACAGGCTTGCGCTCCAGTGCGCTATGCCATCCTGTCTCTACTTGCCTGGGCGCTTTTTCAAGTGGAGCGGCCTCTGCATCTTCATTGGGAATGAATGTACCTTTAGCTGCTGTTTTTATAAGATTGTAGGTCATAATGAAAGCGCCTACCAGGTAAAGAAACCCTCCAACTGCACGTAACATATACAAGGGTAAGATCTGAACTACAGTTTCAAGGAAGTTTTTGTATTCAAGGAACCCTTCGGTATTGAACTCTTTCCACATCAAACTTTGAGTAACACCGGCTACATACATAGGTAAGGCGTAAATAATGATGCCCAATGTCCCCAGCCAAAAATGGGCGTTAGCCAACTTAACGGAGAATAGCCTGGTGCCCCACATTTTAGGGATCAAAAAGTAAAGCATGCCAAAGGTCATGAAACCATTCCAGCCCAGACCACCTATATGAACATGAGCGATAATCCAATCCGTGAAATGGGCAATTGCATTTACGTTTTTAAGTGAAAGCATAGGACCCTCAAAAGTGGACATGCCATACGCGGTTACGGCCACCACCATAAATTTTAGTACAGGATCTTCCCGTACTTTATCCCAGGCGCCTCTTAAAGTAAGTAAACCGTTAAGCATACCGCCCCAACTTGGCGCAATCAGCATTACAGAGAACACTACACCTAAAGATTGTGCCCAATTGGGCAGCGAAGTATAGAGTAAATGGTGAGGGCCGGCCCAGATGTAAATAAATATCAGTGACCAAAAATGAATGATGGATAGCTTATACGAGTAAACCGGCCTATTAGCGGCCTTTGGCAGGTAATAATACATTAAACCCAGAAATGGGGTAGTTAAGAAAAATGCAACAGCATTGTGTCCATACCACCATTGAACTAAAGCATCCTGAACTCCGGCGTACCAGCTGTAGCTTTTAAATAGTGTCACGGGCATCTCAAAGGAATTCACCACGTGTAATACGGCTACAGTCACAAATGTGGCTATATAAAACCATATGGCCACATACATATGTTTTTCACGTCTTTTAAGAATTGTTCCAATCATATTGATACCAAAGACCACCCAAATAAGAGTAATGGCTATATCAATTGGCCATTCAAGTTCGGCGTATTCCTTAGACGTAGTGATGCCCAATGGTAGCGTGATAGCCGCTGCGAGAATGATGAGCTGCCAGCCCCAAAAGTTGATCCAGCTTAACGCATCGGAGAACATTCTCGTCTTTAGCAGGCGTTGCATAGAATAATATACCCCGGCAAACATGGCGTTACCCACAAAAGCAAAAATGATCGCATTGGTGTGTAGCGGTCGTATCCTGCCAAAAGTGGTATAAGGAATTTCGAAATTAAAGACAGGATAAAATAGTTGAATGGCAAGGGTCAGACCCACTAACATCCCCACTATGCCAAAGATGACTGTAGCTACGATAAAGTATTTTACAACCTTATTATCGTAGCTAAATTTTTCAAGTTCCATAAGTTACCTCAATTTTGTATTAGACAATTGAAAACGAAAGTAATCAGGGTGTCGGGCGGGGAGCATGATGGAGATTAGAGCTAAAACTGATTTATATCATAATTAGATTAGGTGATTAAGCAAGATGACATCTATTGCATTATCCCCGGTAATTTTATCATATTATGCCTGAAAAAAGGCAACATAGGTAAATCACCTACCTGGATACAGTTAGTGTGTAAAGCGATTGACCACACTGATAAACTTCATCACATGGGTATAGGCTGGCGATTGTAAAACGAGTAACAGAAGTGAACAAGGCAAAAATATGAGTTAAATCACAGGGCAGAGG
>JBCDHA010000371.1:0-4571 GCA_038750705.1 Bacteroidota bacterium | reverse complement strand
TCCTCCTGTACCTTGTCATAGTCATTTTCATCAACAAACGTTAAACCCAGCATACCTTGCTTTTTAAGGTTAGTTTCGTGTATTCTGGCAAAGGATTTAACGAGTACGGCTTTCACTCCCAGGTGTCTGGGTTCCATGGCGGCATGCTCACGTGATGACCCTTCACCATAGTTATGATCACCTACCACAATAGTAGGTATCCCATTAGCTTTGTAATCTCGCTGAGTGGCCGGTACAGGTCCGTAGGCTTGGGTCAATTGATTTTTAACGGTATTGGTCTCTTTATTAAAAGCGTTGACGGCACCAATCAAACAGTTGTCAGATATATTATCCAGGTGACCTCTGAACCTCAGCCATGGTCCTGCCATGGAGATGTGATCCGTAGTACACTTTCCGAAAGCTTTGATCAAAAGCTTTGCCCCGGTAATATTTTTACCATCCCAGGGAGCGAAGGGCTCAAGGAGTTGTAAGCGTTTTGAGTCTGGTTTTACTACTACTTCTACACCGCTGCCGTCAGCTGCGGGCGCTTGATATCCGTTGTCCTTTACGTCAAAACCTTTATCAGGAAGTTCATCACCCATAGGGGGATCAAGTTTTACTTCCTTGCCTTGATCATTTTTGAGGGTGTCAGTGATAGGGTTGAAACCCAGATTTCCTGATATGGCTATAGCAGCTACCATCTCCGGCGAGGTAACAAACGCATGTGTATTTGGATTTCCATCGGCTCGTTTTGAAAAGTTTCTGTTAAAGGAATGAACTATGGTATTGACCCGCTCATTATTCCCGGCTCTTTCCCATTGTCCAATGCACGGTCCGCACGCATTAGTAAAGATAGTAGCGTCCAGGTCTTCAAATATTTGAAGCAGGCCATCTCTCTCGGCAGTATACCGCACCTGCTCTGAACCTGGGTTAATACCAAAGTCTGCTTTTGTTTTCAAACCCTTATCAACAGCTTGCCTTGCAATGGAAGAGGCCCTGGACAGATCTTCATAAGATGAATTAGTACATGAACCGATTAAACCCCATTCGACATCCAGGGGCCATCCGTTAGCTTCGGCCTCAGCCCTCACCTGCGAGACAGGAGTGGCCTTATCTGGTGTAAATGGCCCGTTTACATGAGGCTCCAATGTATCCAGATCAATCTCAATTACCTGATCGAAATATTTTTCCGGATTTGCGTATACTTCATCGTCTCCTGTCAGGTGCTCTCGTATACCATTGGCGAGATCTGCAACATCAGCCCGGTCTGTGGCCCTTAAATAACGCTCCATCGAATCATCATATCCGAATGTAGACGTGGTAGCTCCGATCTCGGCTCCCATGTTACATATTGTACCCTTGCCGGTTGCAGACATGGATTTGGCACCCTCTCCAAAATACTCTACAATGCAGCCCGTGCCCCCTTTCACGGTAAGTATACCGGCTACTTTAAGTATTACATCTTTTGGGGCGGTCCAACCGTTCATTTTACCTGTTAACTTTACGCCTATGAGTTTAGGAAATTTAAGTTCCCAGGGCATCCCTGCCATAACGTCTACGGCGTCAGCTCCACCTACGCCAATGGCTACCATGCCCAACCCACCGGCATTAACGGTGTGTGAATCTGTTCCGATCATCATTCCACCGGGGAAAGCATAATTTTCAAGTACCACCTGGTGAATAATTCCTGCCCCTGGTTTCCAAAACCCAATGCCATATTTGTTAGATACCGACTCCAGGAAATTAAAGACTTCACCGGAGGCGGTTAAAGAGTTCCTAAGATCTTGTTCTGCACCTTGCTTCGCCAGAATAAGGTGATCACAATGCACTGTAGAAGGAACGGCTGCTTTGCTTTTACCCGCTTGCATAAACTGTAACAGGGCCATCTGCGCGGTGGCGTCCTGCATGGCCACCCTGTCCGGGGCAAAATCGACGTACGACTTTCCACGTTCGAACGTTTGTGAAGCCTCGCCATCCCATAGGTGGGAATATAGAATCTTTTCAGAAAGCGTTAATGGTTTTGCTACGATATTTCTGGCGGCTGCTATTTGCTGCGGAATGCGCTCATAAACGGCCTTAATCATGTCGATATCAAATGCCATAAAATATGAATTTAGTAGTGGTAAAAAGACAATGCTAAGCTACAAGTAATATAAAAAGGCTTAGCTAACAGTGTTAAGCTTGTTTTTGCTCTCTCAATTTATCTAACAGCATATTGAGCTGTTTTGCTTCATTATCACTGAGATTATTTGTAATGTTCAAAAAATTATTGACTTCATTGTCGGTATTCTCTAATAACTTCAGTCCGTTCTGAGAGATCGTGATTTCCACTGACCTGCGATCATCAAAGGATACTTTACGAACTATCAGACTTTTATCGAGTAGTCGTTTAACGATGCGTGAAGCATCAGACATTTTATCAAGCATTCTGTCTTTAATCAAATTGATTGATGCCGGTTTTGGATGTTGGCCTCTAAGTATACGCAGTACATTATACTGTTGGCGTGTTATCCCATGTGACTTAAAAAATACGTTCATTTCGCTCACCACATAGCCGTGTGTATACAAAAGATTGATCAGTGCTTTCTGGTATTCACTTTCGAATTTTTTCTGTTTGATATCTTCTGCTAAGCTCATTCACTATTCGTTGGTTAAACAACGAAATTACAAAATTATGGATGTGGAGGCTATTGACTGTTAATATAATTCAAGAACTCGTTCTTGGTCTGAATATCTTCGAATTTACCAGAGAAAAAGGCAGTACCTGTTTTACTGTTTGTATCGCCCACACCGCGTGATGCCACACACATATGATTAGCATCTACCACGATTGCCACGTGCTCGGTGTTAAGTGATTTTTTTAATTCTTCTCCGATTTGTACGGTTAAACGTTCTTGTACCTGAGGTCTTTTTGCGTAGTACTGAACTATTCTGTTGATCTTAGACAAACCTATCACTTTTCCAGTTGAAATATAGGCCACATGCACTTTTCCGTAAATGGGTACAAAATGATGCTCGCAATTAGAATAAAAAGTAATGTCTTTCTCAACGAGCATCTGATCGTATTTGTACTTGTTGTCAAAGAGGGTAATTTCAGGGTGATTATCAGGATCCAAACCGCTAAAAATCTCCTGGACGTACATCTTCGCCACTCTACGTGGTGTGCCCTTCAGTGAATCATCCGTCAGGTCGAGACCCAGAACATTCATAATTTCTTCAAAGTGAGTTTCAATCTTTTCGATCTTTTCCAGATCACTCATTTCAAATGCATCTGGACGAAGTGGTGTATTATATGATGCTGCTACGTGATCATCCCCCAAATCGTCGTTTAGATCTCTTTTAAACGGGGTATTCAACATAATTTCTTTCGGTTTCATAAAGTGTGATTTTTAAATCAATGCCATCGTTAATTTCGCTCCTTAAAAGATTGTAAATAACAACGACAATATTTTCCGCTGTGGGATTTAAATTTTTAAATTCTTCGGTATCCAGATTAAGGTTTTTATGATCGAATCTATCTGTTACCCTGCGTTTAATGAGATCGCTCAATAGCTTCATATCGTAAACATAACCCGTTTTAGGGTCTATTTCTCCCGTTAATTTTACGATCAATTCATAGTTATGGCCGTGATAGTTAGGATTGTTACATTTACCAAAAACCTTGGTGTTTTTGGCTTCGTCCCAATCAGGGTTATGAAGTCTGTGGGCTGCATTAAAGTGCTCCTTTCTGAATACTGCTACTTTCATATACAGCTTTTAACATAAAGCCATATAAATGGTTCAGTATGCGAAATAATTTAAAAATATCTGCGATTCAAATTGTGGAAATCAAAAATTTCCAGATCCAGCATCAAAGTAATCTCATGGGAGTTAAAGTCTGAACCTACAGATTGATCTGAAGGGATCTCAAAGATGTATCCCAATCTTAATTTGTCACTCAGATTCATTTGTGCAAGCAGACCATAGGTATTAAAGTTTCTTGTCAATAAGCCTGCGGTGTATTTATCATGGATTATAATACTACCGCTAATATCAACAGAGGCCGGAGCATCTCCAACCGCTCTTAAGATGACAGTTGGGCGTAAGGCGACAACGGAGTTAAGTTCATAAACATAACCCGCGACCAGGTAGATATGCCGGTTATAAAGCTCGGTTTCTATTCCTTCTATTTCTTCAGTATTGTTTATTAACCTTGGAACGGAAAGGCCGATATAAAAATTATCACCCTTTAGCGCTGCGCCGGCGCCTATATTAAATTTGGAAAACGTATTGTCTTCGTTGAAAACAGGATCCGTAGGATCGAATGCGTTAAGTTCTGAGGCGTCCTCGTCGAATCTCACAACGCCCGCTTGCATACCGAAGGAGAAAATCGCATCGCCAAAATCAATTTTGTAACTTCCAGCGGCGCTGATATAGGTATTTGTTTGAGCACCTAGTTTATCAGTGACGAAAAGGAGGCCCGCGCCAACTTTATTTTCAAAAAAAGAAGAGTGGCCGCTAAACGATGCTGTATTTGGGGCGCCGTCAAACCCGCCCCATTGCGATCGATAGCTTACCGATGCATTAAACACATTATTTATGCCAGCGTATGC
>JBCDHA010000370.1:0-4581 GCA_038750705.1 Bacteroidota bacterium | reverse complement strand
GTAGCTTAGTGACAAACAACTGGATTAACTCAATCTTCTGACTCTTAATAGCCTCCTCCTGTGGGTTCAAATTTTTATCCTCTACATCTATTTGAACAGCTTCGCCACTGTCATCCGTATAGGACGTATCTAAACTCATGGTCTCAAGCCGCTTTTTACGTATGAAATCAATAGCATTGTTGGTAGCAATCCTGAAAAGCCACGTACTGAAAGTATAATCTTTTTTGAAGCGTGCCAAATTTTTAAAGGCCTTAGCAAACGCTTCTATAGTGAGGTCCTCAGCGTCATCCACATTTCTCACCATTTTAAGCACCATATGATAAACAGGCCGTTTATAACGATCCATCAGCATAGCAAAAGCCTGCTCATCATCTTCTTTAACCGCCTGATCTATTAGTTTAAAATCTTCGAGAGCCTTATCTGAGAATTGTTTTTTTAAGTCCATTTAACACGTTTAATAAATAAGGCCATAATTCCAACAGAAGTGAAGTACGCTACAAAAATACAATCTAAAGCTATTAAACCCCATAACTCAAACCTTTCTCCTAGCTTTAGACATGAACGCTTAAACGTTAAGTAGAATATTAAGGTTCTTAAAAAAAAACTTCCTGCTACTAAGTATAGTTCAATTCTAAGTATAGCTAATGAGATAAACAACACCCACGACAACAAGAGGCTTAATGACCAAACCGAAAGGCCGATTTTACTTTTAAATGTGTAGTGCTTGCCTACAGAAAGGTGCCGGAGCTTTTGGATAAAGAAATTCTTGATTGACGTCTTCGGTCTTGAAATTGTTAAACTATCTGAACCTACGACAACCGTTGTATTCTGCTTAGAGGCATTTTTTTGAACAAATAAATCATCATCTCCGCCTACGATACCTTGATAGCCATTGAACCCTTTGGCGCTTAAAAACAGAGATTTTTTGTACGCCAAGTTACGGCCCACACCCATGTAAGGTAATCCCCGGCCTGCGAAACCTATGTATTGTATTCCCGTCCATAAAGTTTCAAACCGGATAAAGTAGTTTAGGAGCCCGGGTAATTTTTGATAGCCTGAGTACCCCAGCGCAATATCGTGATCTTTCAAACCTGCCTGTATGTTTGTTAACCACTTTCCTGAAGCTGGTAGACAATCAGCATCGGTAAACACCAGGTCTTCATTTTTGGCTGCTTTAATGCCAAGAGTCAAAGCATATTTTTTTCGATTGATATGATCAGGAGTAGTTTCAATATGAATAATCTTCAATGACTGAATATGTTGCTCTTGCTCATCGAGGTATTCTCTGGTTCCGTCGGTGGACTGATCATTCACAATCACAATTTCAAAGCTTTGGTGTGATTGATTTAAAAGTGAGGGAATCAGCTCTTTAAGATTGTTAAGTTCATTTCTTGCACATATGATCACAGATAGGGGCAGATAGGCTTCCTGAGGCTTTTTAATTCCAATTTTATTGAAGCCCGCCAGTATTAAAACCAAGTAACTAATTTGAAAAACTATGGCTAGCGAGAAGATGATAAGTAGCGTGATATGGAGCATTTTGGTTTTAGTGAGCGCAAATATAAAGAAGTAGTCAATCTGCTTTGCCTGGTGTGTAGTGTTCTTAATAA
Source organism: Bacteroidota bacterium (assembly GCA_038750705.1). Classification (GTDB taxonomy): domain Bacteria; phylum Bacteroidota; class Bacteroidia; order Cytophagales; family Cyclobacteriaceae; genus Fulvivirga. The sequence continues at coordinate 2,971 of JBCDHA010000370.1, read as the reverse complement.
AAGCTACTTTTGCGGCCGATTATGAAGTTTAGCATTCAGGCCGAAGATAAAGGCTCAAGAGCAAGATCTGGTGAAATAACAACGGATCACGGTACCATTAAGACACCTATTTTTATGCCTGTAGGAACTGCCGGTTCAGTAAAAGCAGTTCACCAAAGAGAGTTAAAAGAGGATATTGAGGCCCAGATTATTCTAGGGAATACGTACCATTTATATCTACGACCTGGTTTGGATGTTATAGAGGGGGCAGGTGGCCTACATAAGTTTAACGGCTGGGACAGGCCAATTCTGACTGATAGCGGCGGCTATCAGGTGTATTCCCTTGCGGATTCAAGAAAAATCAAAGAAGGAGGAGTGACATTTCAATCTCACATTGACGGATCTAAACATGTATTTTCACCTGAGGCGGTAATGGACATCCAGCGTACAATTGGTGCAGATATTATTATGGCCTTTGATGAATGCACTCCGTACCCTTGTGAATACGGTTATGCCAGGGATTCTATGCATATGACCCATCGGTGGTTGGAGAGATGCTGTAATCGTTTCGATGAAACAACAGGTAAGTATGGATACACTCAGGCCTTATTTCCTATTGTGCAGGGTAGTGTGTATAAAGATCTTCGTATACAATCGGCCGAAGCTATTGCTTCATTTGAGAGAGAGGGCAATGCTATAGGGGGGCTATCGGTAGGTGAACCTGCCGAAATGATGTACGAAATGACCGAACTTGTTTGTGATATTTTACCTTTTGATAAGCCAAGATATCTAATGGGCGTAGGAACACCGGCGAATATATTGGAATGCATAGCCCTTGGTGTGGACATGTTTGATTGTGTCATGCCAACCCGAAATGCTCGGAATGGCATGCTTTTTACTACTGAAGGGATTATTAATATCAAGAATAAAAAGTGGGAAAGTGATTTTACCGGTATAGACCCAAACCTGGGCGGATACGTAGATACTTTCTACAATAAAGCCTATTTAAGGCATTTGATTATGAGCAAAGAAATTTTAGGGGCGCAAATAGCGAGTATTCATAATCTGCGCTTTTACTTATGGCTCGTAGGACAAGCCAGAGAGCAGATAGAACAGGGCACATTTTTTGAATGGAAGCAGCGGATGGTAAAAAAAGTGAGTAATCGGTTATGAAGCTGATCGATAAGTACATATTAAAAAAATTTCTGGGGGCGTTTGTTTTTACAGTACTCATAATCGTATCTGTGATTTTGGTTATTGATGTGACTGAAAAAACGGATAAATTCGTTAAGGCTGGGGTTTCAACCGGAGAAATCCTTTCTTACTACCTGGACTTCATCCCCTGGATAGCCAATTTTATCACTCCTCTAACCACTTTTATAGCTACTGTATTCATTACCGCTCAGATGGCGGGACGTACCGAAATAGTAGCTATTTTAAGTAGTGGAGTTTCTTTCAGGCGAATGCTCCTGCCTTACTTTATTGGAGCTTCTGCCATTGCAACCTTAAGCTTTGTACTCACTGGCTGGATCATCCCCAACTCAAACAAATCTCGTTTAGCATTTGAAATAGAGCACCTGAAGAGTAAATTTTATTACAATGAAAGAAACATCCATCTGCAGGTAGCTCCCAATACTTACTTGTACATGCGAAGTTATAATAACCAATCAAATGTAGGTTACAACTTCACTCTTGAGCGTGTAGAAGGCACCCAGCTGAAGGAAAAACTTTCTGCAAACCGCATTTCGTGGGATAATAACAAGGAAAAGTGGAAACTCACCACTTGGAAGACCTTGAGTATAGATAGTGCCTTAGAAACATTAGACAAAGGCAAGGAAATGGACACCACATTGGCAATCCACCCCAGCGAATTCGAGAATAACTATAGAAATTATGACGGTATGACCATCGATGAGCTGAACGAAGAAATTGATAAGCTTACTTTGCGCGGCGCTAGTAATGTAGAAATATATCAAGTTGAAAAATACACCAGATTTACGGCACCGTTTGCCATACTCATACTCACATTTATGGGTGTTATCGTCTCGTCCAAAAAAACCAGAGGCGGTGCAGGTTTTCAAATAGCTTTAGGGTTCTTGCTTTCCTTTTTGTTTATTATCTTTTTTATACTGAGTAAATCCGTTGCGGAGGCAGGCGATATGCATCCTATGCTGGGTGTTTGGATCCCGAATATTGTATTTGGAGGGATAAGCCTGCTTATGTACAAGTATGTACCTCGGTAGGGGATAAATTCCAAAATTAAAAATCTAAAGTATTGGTACCTGACTAATTTTTTTGAACGAAAAAGTTTAAAGCTTCTGAGAAGAATTTTTTCTTTAAAGCTGAGAAATAGCCCCCCCCACGTCATTTAGCGGGGGTAACTTATTAAGAACTGCGCAGTAAATATAAATAACGGACAGGTAGCTTGAAGCCTTTAGCTTCTAACGAAAAGCCTAAAGCTGCATTTGCCATCTAATCTGGCTATAAGGTAACCATGGTCAGTAGTCAATAATGATAACTACACTCATCGCCGTGCTCTTTGCTCTTAGCTTCTAGCTTAAGATATTTGAGATTTACTTTTTTTGTTTTGTAATTTTCCATTGTGTCAACCACTCGTGATTATCTTCAGCTACATTTCATAGTATTTCTATGGGGCTTTACGGCTATTTTGGGTTTATTGATTTCAATACCCTCAGTAGAACTTGTGTTTTGGCGCACTTTGTTAGCGGCCATTGGGCTTGGGTTATTATTGCTATTCAGAAAGCGAAACTTCAGGCTAGGCCACACAGAGATCATTAAGATAATGGCGACCGGGGTTCTTATTTCATTGCATTGGATCCTTTTTTTTGCTTCTGCGCGGGTTTCGACAGCTTCGGTTTGCCTTGCCGGAATGGCAACATGTTCACTTTGGACTAGCCTGTTGGAGCCGTTGATCTTTAAAAGAAATGTGAGTTTCTTTGAAGTTGCTCTGGGGCTGGTGGTTATTCTTGGG
>JBCDHA010000369.1:0-4600 GCA_038750705.1 Bacteroidota bacterium | reverse complement strand
GTATTAAATGCAGGTAGCTCTTCATTAAAGTATCAGCTATTTGATTTTCCAAAAAAAAGCGTTTTGGTTTCCGGGTTAGTGGAGAGAATAGGTGAGGCGAAAGGACAAATCAAACATAAGCTGAATGAATCTGATAACACTGTAACTGAAGAAACGGAAATAACCGATCACCAGATGGCACTGCAGAAGGTGGCCTCCCTGCTTCTGCACGGAGACACCGCAGTAGTAAGCAAGTCAACCGATATTCAAGCTGTTGGGCACAGACTAGTCCATGGGGGCGAAAAGTTTAGCGCACCCACGGTTATCGATTCGGAAGAAATTATCAATGAACTGGAAAAACTATCCTACCTGGCACCACTGCACAATCCGGCAAATATTACAGGCATTAAGGTAGCCCGGCAGGTCTTCCCTTTAGCCAGGCAAGTAGCTGTGTTTGACACTGCCTTTCATCAGACTTTGCCTGATCATGCTTTCCGTTATGCTTTACCCAATGAACTTTACACCGAACACGGACTACGCGCTTATGGGTTCCACGGAACATCTCATCACTACGTAGCACGAACGGGAGCGCAATTTCTTGGTATAAAAGAAGATAAATTTGATGCTATATCCATTCATCTCGGCAATGGTTGCAGCATTACGGCCATCAAAGGAGGTAAAAGTGCAGATACCTCTATGGGGCTAACTCCTATGGGGGGACTCATGATGGGCTCACGACCAGGTGACTTTGACCCATCGTTGGTCCTTTTCCTGGCTAAGAATCTAAAAATGAGCTTGAGTGATATTGACACGCTTTTGAATAAAAAAAGCGGCTTGAAGGGCCTAACCGGAGAAAATGATCTTCGGGAGATACTAAAAAGATATGACGAAAAGGACCCACAGGCTCGGCTGGCTATCCAGATGTATATTTATAGAATTAAAAAATATATAGGAGCGTATGCAGCCGTTCTGGGCCGTTTAGATGCTATAATTTTCACAGCAGGTGTAGGCGAGAACAGCGCTTTTATACGAGAGGGTGTTTGCTCAAACCTTGAAATTTTAGGAGTTGAACTGGATAAAGATCTCAACTCTGCAGACTCAAGAGAAACCAGAGAAATTCAAAGTCCGATAAGTAAAGTTAAGTTGATTGTGGTACCCACGAATGAAGAATTGGAGATAGCTAACCAAACGGAACGGCTTTTGACATTAGAAACTAAATAATTAAACTAAAGCAATCTCTTCTTTCTGAGTTCCTTGAATATCATCCATAACGTGCTAAACATGGCAAATAAAAAGAGTGGCTGTGCTATAAATACAAAAGCAAACATCAGCACTGAACTGGGATTAAAAATAAACAAGATGCTGATGATCGTACCCAGAATGACAAAAATACTTTCTATTAAAAAATTTCGCATATCACTCTTGGTTGGTGAGCCATTCTAAAATTAAATTAATTTCTCTAGTTTGAGCGGTATCAACCTCAAATTCCACATTACCTGACATTAGTCTGTCATAGTCTTTATTACCGGGTGTACGTTGGGCACGGGTAGGGTGGGCCTTACCATGACAGTTCATACAGCTTAGCGATGGGCTCTCACCTGCCAGATTGATCTTAACAGGCATATGAACTTTTAAAGTCTCAAAAGCAGGAGTACCTTCGTGGCAACTCATGCAATTTTTACTATCAAACTCACCCCGATAAACTATAGGCTCTTTGTATGTTTCAGTAACGTAGCGCATTAGGTGCCTGTATCCGTCTATTTTTGCTTTTAGCGTTCCGTTTAACCCATAATCTTTATGGCAACCGTAGCATTGGTTTTCCTTAATCCACCCGTTGGTTATATGTCTTGCTGCCAATGTCTGGCTTTGAACATCAAGCATATCCGTACCCATTGGCTTCATTACATGGCAGTTAGTACATGCCTGAACCGTTTTACTCGTTTCAAAAACATGATAATTTGCTGTAAACATTATTACAGCAGGAGTGACTAAGATACCAAGAAAGGCAAAAATCCGAAGCTTCGACTGAATTGGCCCTTTATTTCTGAGTATAGAAATAAGTAAAACTATTTCTACCGCCACCAGAACTATCCCAACGACTTCAATTATTTCAAAAGGCATATGAATTAAGCTTGGTTTACGACTTTTTTGATAGAGACGGCAGTGACTTTATATTCAGGTTCTTTAGATACTGGATCGTAGTGATCGGAGACCACTAGGTTTACCAAGAAGGCAGGATCATAAAAAGAAGCAAAAATAACACCTGGTGTTTCATCATTTGAAACCTCTATTTCACCTTGTACTGTCCCATACTTACTCTCAATCTCCACGGTATCACCCGTCTGAATATTAGCTTCGTAAGCGTCCTGCTGGTGAATAAAAAACCGTCCTGGTCCGGTAGTTTGGCTGATCTCTCTTACTCTATTTGTCATGGTGCCTGTATGCCATTGTTCCACAACCCTTCCTGTGGTTAGATATAAAGGAAATTTTTCATTGGTTTTCTCAGGAGTGGGTATGTAAGGCCTTAAAAATACTACAGCCCTGCTGTCCGGTTTGCCATAGAATTGAATGGTCCTGCCCTCTTTCACAAAAGGATCACCTTTCATGTATCTTCTCACCGTACCAGGGTGATCTTCCGTAGGACATGGCCATTGTAAACCGCGCTCTTTTATCAAACGATCATAGGTGATACCTTCGAAATTATACTTACTCTTGGCACTTGCTTTCCTCCATTCATCCCATACGGCCTGTGCCGTTTTATTATGGATTAAACCTCCATGTCCCAAACGTTCGGCAAGTTCAACCAATATCTCTAAATCACTTCGCGCTTCACCGGGAGGATCAAGCAATTTTTCAATCAACTGATATCTTCGCTCAGTTTGGCCGTAAACACCCGTTTTTTCAGTGTAAAATGCCGCTGGTAAGATGACATCGGCATACTTTGCTGTTTCCGTATCTTCAAATATATCTGCTACCACCAAAAAGCATTTCTCCATAGCTTTTCTATAAACACTCGCGTTCGGCAGAGATTGAGCAGGGTTTGTACACATAACAAGGCAGGCTTTCACTTTATCATCTGCCATAGCCCTGAATAAGTTAACGGCATCATATCCGGGATTAGGAGATATAGTTCCTTCCGGAACTTCCCATATATCCTCCATTTCTTTCCTATGCTGTGGATTTTTAACCAGCCTTCCTCCAGGCAACAGGTGTGATAAAGACCCTGTATCACGTACACCGCCACATGCATTACTCTGCCCGGTCAGAGAGAGCGGAGTAGCCCCGGGGCGGCAAATTTGGCCAGAAATAAGGTGCAGCGAGTTTAAACAATTATTTAAGAACACACCTTGTACCCTTTGGTTAATACCCATGGTCCAGAGTGACATGGTCGCGCTGGATGAACCAAAGAAAAAAGCAACTTCTTTAATCTCATTAACAGATAGACCTAACTCAGCCGCCACGTGTTCAGGTTGGTAATCCTGAAGAAATTCTACATACTCTTCCCATGTAACTTTTTGCTTCCCATCGCTAAAGTTTATATGTTCTTCTATAAAAGCTTTATCGTGCAGATTCTTGGATACAATCACTTGAGCTATCGCATTCAGCAACAATAAATCGGTCCCTGGAATAACTGCAAGGTGTATATCCGCATATTGTGCCGTCTTGGTGTTACGCGGGTCAACTACTATGATCTTTACTTCAGGATTAGATTTTTTTCGGATCATAATCCTCTCCCAAAGTGGAGGGTGACCTTCGTAGGTATTAGAGCCAATAATAAAAAAACACGTAGCATGATCAATATCTTCGTAAGCTCCTGGGGGCTCATCCTTGCCGAACGTCTGGGTATAACCTACTGCAGCTGACGCCATGCAAAGCCGGGGATTACCATCTACATTATTAGTACCAATACCCGCTTTAAAAAGCTTATTAGCGGTGTATGATTCTTCACAAAACAGTTGGCCTGAACCATAGTAGGCCACACTATCGGCCCCGTTTTCTTGAATCGATTGGGAAAATTTATCCGCTACAAGAGACATGGCTTCGTCCCATGAGGCTTCTTTGAGCTGACCCTTCTGCCTTATTTTTGGCAATGTGGCACGATTAGGCAAACCGGAAACCTCCGCAAGCATGGAGCCTTTAATACAAATGACACCTTTGTTATGAGCTTCTTTATCACCACGTACTCTAATAATTTGATCGCCCTTCTTACCCAGCATGACTCCACAGCCTGTACCGCAAAACCGGCATACCGATTTATGCCAGGTTTCCACCGGCCCTTCATCAACGAGTAGCTCAGTGATGCCCCACCCGGCTACAGACATGGAACTGGCCGCAACTACACCTGTTGATAACTTCAAGAAATGCCTTCGGTTGTGGTCTACGGATTCTTCTTTCATACAAGTACGCTACGCTTTGAAGTGAGGATAATCTTACTGCTACAGATTAAACAAAATACAATTAGATCCGATGCTTCTATTTAATTTTTTCTAAATAATCGAACGAGATAGATAATTCTGCTGTATTCAATTAATATAGACAATATATTTATCTATATCCTTAATTAATATTAATATTTCATATATTTTCTTTCTCGTCTTAATCAAATTTCACTTTCTAATTT
>JBCDHA010000368.1:0-4620 GCA_038750705.1 Bacteroidota bacterium | reverse complement strand
GGAATTTCTGGCGCTCATAGGTAAATCCGGTTCGGGTAAATCAACCTTGCTGTATGTGCTATCCACCATGGATACGAACTATGAAGGTGAGCTGTTAATGAGTAATGAAAGACTTACTGGAAAAACACAAAATGAACTTGCGGCTTTTAGAAATGCCAATATTGGATTTGTATTTCAGTTTCACTATTTGCTACCCGAGTTTTCAGCGATAGATAATGTGATGTTGCCAGCGTTAAAACTGGGCAGAAAATCAAAAGAACAAATTCATCAGGATGCGCTGGAAAACCTGGATCTATTGGGTATTAAAGATCAAGCCTATAAATCCGCCAATAAATTATCAGGAGGGCAGCAGCAGCGGGTAGCTATTGCCCGCGCTTTGATCAATGAACCGGCCATTATAATGGGGGATGAGCCCACCGGGAATCTGGACTCCAAAAATACAGACATTGTTTTCGATATATTCAGGGAACTGGCAGAAGATCGTGGACAAACCATTATTACTGTAACTCATGACGATGAGTTTGCCGCTAAAAGTGACCGTGTGCTGGAACTGAGTGATGGTCTTATATTATGAATCTCAGATTCAGTAATCTTCTTATTCATCTTCTGGTAGTACTGCTCCTAGGTTCCTGTGCAACGCGTCGTATAAGCAGGGTGCCGTGTGAAACGGAAACCAAAAGCCCGCAATGTGAAAAAGTGACCATTAACGATTTACATTTGACCTATAGCATAGAAAAAAAGCAGGGTGTTGTTAAAGTACTAATTCATACGGATGATGCAATAATGGTGGCCAGGATAATGGCTCTTGGTTTGACCGTTACTATGAAAGAGCCCATTTCGGAATTCAGGTCTCTTAATTACCCAGTTGGGATTTTAGAAGTCAGGAAATTCAGGTCTCCTTATGACTTCAGAACATTTTGGTACAAGACTAATATCCCGGGTTCATGGCAAGGAAGATTTTCCAGGCTATTTAACGTGGCGCTGTTCGAAGATACGGAAGGCAAACATCATTATAACATTGACTCACTTGAAGGTGGTTTGAAAGCTAAGTTTAAAGTGAAAAACAATGTATTTGATTACGAATTGATCCTGCCTGGTTGTAGATCCAACTCACGCCGGGTCGACATGGAAATTTCTATTGGCAGGTTGGTTCTTTCAACGCCAATCTTTGAAAATGGAATAAGGAATCGAAAGGTGTATAGGCTGCCAAGTGCAAACTATTTTGAATATTTCCAGTCACCCTGGGAGGTATCCGTTTCTGGTCCCTAGACTAAACGCAACAAGGCAGCATTGTCAAACTAGCTTACGTTAATTTTAAAGTAAAAAAGTCAATTGTCCTTTTCCAGGCTAACTCTGCGGCAGCCTCATCGAATCGCCCGGTAGTATCGTTGTGAAAACCGTGATTCACGCCGGGATACATATGTGCTGTGTATTCTTTGTTATTTGCTTTCAATGCTTCCTCATACTCAGGCCAGCCGGCATTGACCCGTTTATCGAGTTCTGCAAAATGCAACAAAAGAGGAGCTTCAATTTTACTGGTTTCCTCTGCGGAAGGCTGACCACCGTAAAAGGGTACGGCTGCAGATAGCGTAGGAACTCGCACCGCCATCATGTTAGAGATCCAACCACCGAAACAAAACCCGACAACTCCCACTTTTCCGGTACACTCTGAATGATTTTTAATGAATTCAAAAGCAGCAATAAAATCTTCAAGCATTTCAACTCGGTCACGTTGACGTTGCAGTGTTCTGCCCTCATCGTCATTTCCCGGGTAACCTCCTAAAGGTGTAAGAGCATCCGGTGAAATAGAAATAAAACCTGCCAACGCCGCTCTGCGCCCGACATCTGCTATATGAGGGTTCAGCCCCCTGTTTTCATGCACTACCACAACTCCGGGTAGCTTTCCGGTAGCCTCTTTTGGCCTGGAAAGCTGTGCTTTTATTGTCCCTCCACCTTTTGGAGAATCGTAATTAATAAACTCCGTGTTCAGTCTTGGATCGTTTTCAGCAATCTGGATCTTATCCTGGTAGTTGGGCATGACGAAACTTAACAGCGAGGCCATGGTCAATCCACCAACTGCGTAAGTGGAAAGCTTCTCCATAAATTCTCTTCTATCCAGCCGATTATGAGCATAGTCATCATACAGATCGAATACCTCCTGTTTGATCTCTTTTTTATCAATTTCCTTCATCAAATTGGGTTTTATAAGTTCCAAGAGAAAGATATAACGGAAATTTGTAAAAAGCCATCTTTAAAAAGAGTTTAGAGCTTTATCATGCCTAGCTGTATAAAATTCTCTGGGATCCTTTGGAGTATAGCCTAAGAGTGAGTTATGGGTAGATTGAGACCGGCAGCAGATGGCATAAAAAAAGCCAACCTAAGAAGGCTGGCTTTTCTAGCTATGAGCTCTTATTGTTCGGCTTACAGCTCCTTAATTTTAATATTTCTAAACCAAACATCGTCGCCATGATCTTGCAGGCCTATTAAACCCTGAGAAGCAATGCTTCCCCAGTTTTCGTTAATGCCAGGCCACTTGCTGTCGGCGATAAGTGCGTTCATTTCATCTGAGCCAATGGTATATTGAACCACGGTGTCACCATTTTGGATGTGGATAATATCATTGCCCCTGGCAATTATCTCTGCCTGGTTCCATGTGCCATGCCCCGTAAAGTTTTGTGGACTAGCTGGGATCAGGTCGTACAAAGATCCTGCTTGCCTGTTACCGTCCTTACCTAACTTAGCGTCAGGATGGTGTATATTGTCCAGAACCTGCATTTCAGGAGCAGTTTTCCAAATGTAATCGTACTCTTCGCGCCCTCTGTAGAAGATGCCTGCGTTAGCCGCACTGTCTACCATCCACTCTACCTTAAAGTGAAAATCTGTAAACTCTTTTTCATATATGATGTCGCCACCATCTTGTGCACCGGCTTCACCTCGTCCGGACCCTTGGATATGGAGCGCTTCATTGTCAATTTCCCATGCGGCCGGGAAAGTTTCTTTCTTATACCCTCGCCAGCCGGTGTTGGAAGAGCCATCGAACAACAGTGTCCATCCTTCTTCCTTTTCTGCTGCTGTTAATGTATTAGGACCGGCAGCTTCTTCCACTTCTACAGTTTCTTCTGCTGCTGGCGCTTCTTCTTCTTTTTTGCTAGGTTGGCTGCAACTTGCAAGGAACGCCAAGGTTACCATTGCAATAAGCCAGTTGTAGTTTTTCATAATTGTTTATTCTTATCGGGTTAATTAATGATATGTATTCGATTAAGCAGGCATATCAGGTAAAGTCCAACCTTCCCTGTAGGTATGCTTCACAAGCTCTGCAGCAAAATCTTTCGCTGAAACCGGATCGGTCCATGTTTTGTCAAAGGTTGGGTGTCCATCATGAATTTTGAATCCATCTCTGATTACCGTCTTTATCGTTTCACTATCGGCGATATTGGTAAACTTCATATTTTCACCGTCCCATTCGAGTTCTTTATTTAAGTTCTGAAGCCTTACCGCCATTACACCCATAACAACCATCTCATTAAATGGACCCGCCTCTGCAAAATCAGAAGTGGTAGGTTTTCTGCTATCCGGACTTTCCTTACATGCTCTTACCCAATCCTGTTCGTGTACGCCATTCTCAGTACCTAATTCCTTGGACACTCTTCGTTCCGTTTCTTTTACCGTCGGTACTCTTCCGGATACCAACTCAGGGTCGGCTCCGTAGCAGCCTACGTGAAGAATATCTTTCGTGCCATAAAAGAAGGTGCCTCCGCCATATTTATTAGGATCTTTTCCATTCGGCCAGTTTTCAGGAAGCTTGGGCTTTATTCCTCCATCATACCAGTATACCTCCACTTCGGGCATTTTTGTACGTCCTACTTTTTCTCTTTCAGGGAAGATCATTTTTACAGACTGGGCTGTAGGGGCACAACCTTCAAGTAACAATGTAGAACTGGCCTGCGCTTTTGTAGGATAACCTAACTTAAGCCCTTCAAACACGGGATGTAAGATATGACATGCCATATCCCCAAGCGCTCCGGTTCCATAGTCCCACCATCCTCTCCAGTTCCATGGGTGGTAGATCTCGTTAAAGGGTCGCATTTTTGCAGGTCCGACAAACAGGTCCCAGTTAAGGGTATCAGGCACCCACTGTCCTTGCTCAGGAGTATTCAAACCTTGAGGCCATATCGGTCGGTCTGTAAACGACTCTACTTTGGTTACTTCGCCAATCTCCCCATTCCATATCCATTCGCACGTTTTGGCCACTCCTTCACCGGATGCACCCTGATTACCCATTTGAGTGGCCACCTTGTATTTCTTAGCCAGTTTGGTTAGCAATCGGGATTCATAGACACTGTGTGTAAGAGGCTTTTGAAGGTATACGTGTTTGCCCATGGTGATGGCGTGAGCTGCGGTAATTGCATGCGTGTGGTCTGCGGTTGCAATGACTACAGCATCTATTTCATCACCCATTTCATCGTACATTTTTCTAAAGTCCCAGTACTTTTTAGCCTTCGGGTAAGCATCGAAACAGCCTTTGGCATATTTCCAATCTACATCGCAAAGCGCTACTACATTTTCAGTGGTGAGATTCTTTAGGTTAGCAAAGCCCATACCTCCAACACCAATACCTGC
>JBCDHA010000367.1:0-4626 GCA_038750705.1 Bacteroidota bacterium | reverse complement strand
AACTTCTAACTGATCATCAATTTCAGGGGGTAACTTTTCAAACCAATCCTTTTCGTTACGAGGAAAAGCAACATCTATTGACATCATGGGGCCCACCTTTTTTTGATGAATAGCATGATATCTACCTATCGCACTTCCTGCGACAAACCTGTGTAACAGGGCTTTTTCCCCTTCTTTATCAGTACATTCAAAGAAGTCTCCGTCATGATTCTTAAAAAATTCTGTAAAGTATGCCCTGGATTCCTCAATAGCTTCATCAGAAGTCTCAATAACCCAGTGATGTTCGTACAAGTCACGGAACTCTTCCATACGTTTTGGAAGATGGTTTGGCCAGAAATTACTCAAGAATTGCATTAACCTATCGGAAAATTTACTGGGCAGGAATTTAAACTTTCCTGCTATTAAATCCACCTTTCTCTTAAGGGCAAATAGGTTGGGAATATAGCCCGTACCCATTTTACTAATGACGATAAAATTGTCCTTACTGTATTTTTTTGTGGCGTCATAACAGTCACGATGTAGATAATCACCTGTGGTTGGTAGATGTTTAAACGTAGAAAGTATATCCCGTCGAATTTGCCATAATACATCAGGATTATTGGTGCCGACATAGAATACTTTGTGGCGTTTCGCTGCAGGGTAGGTATCTACACGGACTGCAAAAACAGCTATTTTACCAGCAGATCCTGAGGCACCATGCAAACGTCTGGGATCAGCATTAAAACGTGCCGGAGTGTCAGCATTTATATCTCTTACGCGCTGTTCGTATTCATTATCAGAGGCTAATTTATCCGGAAATTTTATTTGATCGGAAGTGTAGTTTTCATTCTGTAGATTGGTTAGTATTTCTTCAGGCGTATTACCTAAATCGATACCTAAATCATTGATTAAAGTAAGTTCACCTTTTTCATTAACTTGGGCATAAAGAGATAGCTCAGTGTAGGCGGGTCCTCTTTTAACTAATGACCCTCCGGAGTTATTACAAATACCACCAACGATAGATGCCCCAATTGAGGTAGAACCAATTACAGAATGTGGCTCCCTGCCATAAGAAGCTAATTTGTTTTCAAGTCCAAATAATGTACTTCCCGGGAGTCCTATGATCTGCTTGCCCTGATCAATGATATGTATATCATCAATACGCATAGTGCTGACGATAACGATAGGACGATCATAATCATTGCCATCGGGTGTAGATCCACCGGTTAGGCCGGTATTAGCCGCCTGCATGATCACAATCAACTCGGCTTCGATACAGATCTTTAGAATTTCCCAAATTTCAAGCAACGTACCTGGTCGTGCCATGGCTAAAGCCTCACCGGCGCCGTAGCGGTAGCCTTTGCTGTACGGTAATTTTTGCGATTTATCCGTTAGAACATGTTTATCGCCACATACGGCCTTCAGGTCTTTAATAAGTTTACCTGTATCTATTGGTCTGATTTCTTCTACAGCGTATTCCATATGCACTCTTCAACCCATTAAAATAGTATGTCAATTCAGCGTCAACAAAGAAAAAGTTTTAAATTAAACGATCCTAGAAGATGAAAAACTTAAAACTATCATATGATTTGATATTTGAGCTAGAAATTAGCTTCAAACATATTTAGTTTTGGGAATTATTTTAAAAACCAAAATAGGTATAATGAACCTCAAAGCTGTTTTTTTCTATATACTGATACTTTGTCTATGTATAAGGTGCTCAAATGACGACGAATCTGAGAGTGATCCAAGTGTGTTTGATATTAGCTTTTTAAGTGGCAGTCTGGATAATCCTAAAAAATGGAAAATCACAAAAAGAAGCTCAGACGAAGAAGATGATCACCCCTCTTGCAAGATAGAACATGAGAAAAACCAAGACAATTTTTGGTTCTTTTATCTCGGTGGAGATTTTGAATTTAGCAACGGAGAAATAACTGAAGATGAAACCTGCATTTTTGGTGAAAATTGCTGTTCTGACTTGGCCAACTTTAGAGGCAGTTGGTCTATCGAAACAAACCTAGCAGATGGAAAATTTATGCTTGGGGATTCTCTTAGCGTAACTATTAATGAGGTAAGGCGATCAGGCGAAGATGACTTCACTGCGTTTACCCCTAGTGAAATATTAATTAGAACTAAAATTGTGTCTTTAACAAATGAAAACATGGAATGGGAAGTCGCTGGCGATAACGGTGTTGATTTATTAGAACTAAATGTTGAACTATAGTTCGTTTATACAGTATAAATTTCCATTTTGAAAAGCTTGCCACGATTATCGGCAGTTTTTCAGGGTGCATTTTCAAATTGTCGCGATTAGCTTTTAACGCTTAAAGTCATATCGGCAACGCAGTGGGGAGATCTTTGCCCTTAAGCAAGTAAGTGGTGAACTTTCTGAATGCAAAGGATTCCTCCATTTCATTCCGGAATGACTTAAAAAGAATGTTTTGCGCCCAAACTACATTCTTGTTTTAGCATATAATGTAAATTGAGTTAAATACCCCATCTGATTGGCATCGCGACATGCACCCGTTTTTCAGGCGACTAAATTACCCTGCGCGCCCCCCGAAACCTCTTTTTATAGTACTTGGAATATAGATTACTCTCCACCACCCCCAGCGAAGACGAACTGTGTATAAACATAATCTTACTCTTTTTGACCGCAGTCACCATTCCCACGTGTGTTACTTTTCGTTTTTTCTTACCGGTGGCAAAAAACACCAAATCGCCAGGCTGGACTTTTTCCAATTTTACTTTATCCCCGGTTTTGCTTTGTTGGATAGAAGTTCGAGGCAGGTCATAATCTATGGCTTTATACGAGTTGCAGAGTAAACCTGAGCAGTCCATCCCACTTCTGGTGGTACCTCCCCACTTGTAAGGAGTGCCAGTGTAACTACGTGCCGTGGCCACCAACCGATCGATTTTCTTTTGCCTAAGTTGAGCTCGCTTGGCTGCACCACAGGAGCTTAACAAGGCCGCAACGATCAAAAAATAAAGAACCCTTTGCATTTGGTTCAGATTTAAGTTTAAAAAATAGCTGCGCTGTGCTAACGATAAAAGTACGAAAAACATTGCCTTATTAGCAATTATGGCACCTTAATCATTAAAATGATCATGGCCAATCTGCCCCTCGCTGCAACGCTACAATCCATCTGGCGAATTCAACAGTTCAGTAAACCTCTTTTTTAATACCATCCCAGTACACTGAGTTTTGAGATGTAATTAAAAGGTGGACATATGAAAATAACCTTAGTTTTTTTGATAGCAACTTTAATTCCTTTCGCAGGCTGGGGGCAATCTAAAATTTCCGGAACGGTAACCGATCAATCAGGAGAAGTCATCATTGGAGCTAATATCTATCTGGAAGGCACCTATGATGGTTGCTCCAGTAGCATTGATGGAAGTTTTGAATTCGACACATCAGAAAAAGGGAATCATTTGCTTATCGCCAGCTTCATTGGGTTTAAGGATGTACAGTATGATATAGTTCTGTCAGATTCGGCAGTAAGCCTTAACATCACCATGACTGAATCGATCAACCGGCTCGAAGCAGTGGTAATCTCTGCGGGTTCCTTTACCGCCGGTGAAGAGACTAACAGAGAAGTACTGAAGCCACTTGACATAGCTACCACTGCCGGGGCTACCGCCGATATAGCCGGGGCGCTCAATACCTTACCCGGAACACAAAGAGTAGGTGAAACCGGACGTTTATTTGTACGCGGTGGTGAAAGCGACGAAACCAGAACCTTTATTGACGGCATGTTGGTATCTAATGCCTACTCGCCGGCTGCGCCTACTACCCCGGGACGAAACAGGTTTTCCCCGTTCATGTTTAGTGGTACAAGCTTTAGTACCGGAGGGTATTCAGCGGAATACGGCCAGGCTTTATCATCCGTACTAGTGCTAAAAAGTAAAAACGAAGCGCTCCTAAACCGGACCGATGTCTCTGTAATGACTGTGGGCGGCACGGTATCCCATGTTCATAAAGCCGACGACTGGTCCGTAGCAGGCAAACTAGGGTATACGAATCTAGCGCCCTACTTTCAACTGGCACAGCAACGCATCAAATGGAATAAAGCCCCTGAATCCTTTGAAACGGACGTAATCTTTCGAAAGAAGTACGACAAAAGCCTCTTTAAGTTCTACACAAATTTCAACAAGGAAGTATTCAACATCTTCCGCCCTCACATTATGCAAGCTGATGTCATGGATCAAATAGATCTGAATAATCAGTATCTGCACATACAAGGTTCGAATGAATTCAAGGTTAGTGACAAGCTAAAAATAACCTCCGGCCTGTCCCATACCAGGCAAAATGAAGTATTGGATTTCAATGAAGACGCCATTAATGAACACCATCAAACCAGCCATGGAAAGGTGGTACTGGATCATTACATTAATGAAAAATTCAACCTGAGAGGTGGTGCGGAGATTTTTTATACGAACCACCGGTACAATTATCAAGTTACGGAAAGTGGCCAACTGAACTACGGTCAATCCATTGCCGCCGGTTTTAGCGAGTTGGATGTTTACTTTTCCAATAAAACAGTTCTCCGGGCAGGGCTTAGATACACCACAGACCGCTTATCCAACCTGAACTATATTGTACCCAGACTTTCTCTGGCCCAGCAAGTTGGTAAAAATGGTCAGTTT
>JBCDHA010000366.1:0-4641 GCA_038750705.1 Bacteroidota bacterium | reverse complement strand
GCTGAATCAGTTATCGCTTCTATAGTGGTACCCTTCACACTTACATTTGCACTTCGAATCGGGATTTCATTCTCAACGGTTAACACTTTTCCTGTTACTCTGCCAACGCCCTTCCCTCCTGACGCTCGCATAACGGGAATAAAAACAGTGAATGTTTCCTTATCAATCACTTCATTTCTGGTGACGTCTCTGACCTCGTATTGAAAATCGTCAACGAATATATGGTTTGGATTATTCTGCAGCTCTGTGACCACGGCTTCTATGTCTACATCGTATTGAATGAGTTGCCTTTGCTTAGCAGGTTCAGGCAGGTATATGTCTTCAATCAATTGGGCGGTTCCCAGGCGTCCTGTACTCAGTAGTTTCACTTTATATACATCAGGATCGTACAGGTTGTTGAGAACCTGACGCTTCAACGTGCGATAACTTCTAAAGTCTCGGCCTTCAAACTTGGCTACATCAAACATTGGCAGTACCAGGGGATCCAGCGGAAGAGGTGTATGCGGTAAATTAGCGCAGTCATCACAACATATATAAGGTAAGGTAAAGTCCGCGACTACGAGGTCATTCATTTTCTCTGCCACCTCGGCAGGTGTTTTCAATTCAACCTTCTCCAGGTTAAACTCATTTTTTGACCCAATGATCTGATCGTCACCCAGCTTATCTAAAAGTTTTAAGATTCGATCCCCTTCTATTTTTTCTTCCCTTTCAAATTGTTCATGCGGTTGTTGATGTGCAACAATAAAGGTCTGTCCCGGCGCTACTCCAGCTTTGTGTTCCATTCCCGGCGATGATTCCAGGGCATGAGCAAAGTTCATTGCCTCGACTAACCGGTCAATTCTTTCCTGTAGCGTATCGTACAAAGTGCGAATAGTGATATACGGATAGATAGCCATGAAAGCAAGAGCCCGATACACCCAGCTGGCAATCACTAAAATGACATAAATCAAAATCATAGTAATGCTACTATTAGCTTGCTGCGCCAGAAAGATCATGGCGTTGATAAATCGCCTTAATGCGCACTTGTATTTATCCAACCAGTCACTCATTGAGAAGTCTTTGAGGTCTTCAGGCATAGCCTGAACAAGCTCTTTAAGACAGTTATTGATATCAGCAAATATTCCGTCTATCTGATTATCTGTGGAACTGGCGAAGGTCGTTGATTTTCTTGCCTGCCCACGTTGCGTGGCATTCGCCAATTCCATGTCTACTTGCACAAGCCTTCCGGATATCGAGCTTAGATCGATTTCACCTTTTTCGTTTACCACCTTGAAAAATTGATCACTATCGACCATTCTATTAATAAATGAAAAAGTATCATCCGCTTGTTTTTTTCCCTTCGCACCCGCACCGGTGGACCCACCAGTACTCATAGTTTTAAGGGCCTCACTGTACTCCTTTCTATTACTGACCAGATTCGCAAGACTCGTGGTGATAGGAATAAGGTTATTCAAAAGGAGGAGCCGCTTATTACGCCATATTGAATAGGCAGGTTGCAGGTCAGCGGCAATACATGGAGGGCAGGGCCTTTCTTTCAGCAGGTCGCCAAAATAAACGGTCTTGACATCAAAGGCCAGTTGCCAGGTTTTTTTGGCCGCCTCGATTTCCTTCACAACATTATTCTTAGGCTTGCCAAGTATCCCTTCTATCCGCAAAAAGTTAAATCGATCTAAGTCATAGGCTAGAGGTGTGGTTATCGGATGTTCGTCAGTTTTACCAAATTGATGGTTGTCGTAAGATAACTGCTGCGGATAGTCCGAACAATAACATTTACTGTGCAATTCAAAATTCCAATTGCTCTCCAGGTCACCTAACTTTTGAAATTGACTTTTCCGCTTTGAATCGTAGTAATAGGGTATGGAGCGTTGTGAAAGTGTGCCTTTTTTCTCGCAGCTCGGCGTTATTTTCAAATCCCATTCGGCGGGTTGAAGGAGTCTTTCTAAATCAAAGCTTTCTATTAACAGGACCATTCGCTTGTGCAGGAATCTCACCTTATCTCTTAAGTAACCTTGCTTGTCCAATACAGGTGAAGGTGTAAACTCATTTCGGTACGCATCCAATGCGCAGAGGTCATCTATTTCAACACATGCTTCACCCAGCATTAGATGTTTCGGAAAAATAGATTGATCAGGGCAGCAATTGGAAGTGAGGTCGTAGGCCACCACCCTGAATTCGTCGTAGGCCAAGGCCAGATCTTTCACGAAATCGTAAATATATTGGATGCCATAAAGTGGCCTTTCCATAGCAAAATGCTCGTTAATATATTCTGCTATTTTGGCTATCGCTTCAGTGATTATAGTAGTTTCAAATGGGTTTTCATATATATCATTGAGAATTGGCTCATAAACGGTATAGGTCTGCGACAGGTTTTCCATAAAGCTATCCGACGCTAACAGTTCTATGTATTTCAGACACATTTCGTAATACGTGGATACCTCAGCATTAAGTTTTGGCCTTTTCCACAGGAAGGGCTGTAAAGCTTGCTTTCCGGAAAAAGAAGATGCCGGCTTACCATTCTCAATACCTTCGTTTTCACCTGATCCAAGATTAGGCCAGATCAAATCCTCAAGTTGCGCCCGATCAACCGCCAGTTTTCTAAGTGTGAAAATCCGGTCTATCCCCAGTTCATCACAGCTTTTCCCTAAGCACGATTTAAGGTCTTTATCAAAACATTCGAGGTAAAGGAGTACAACTTTATCAGCTAAAAAGGCTTCATCCAGATCGAATATTTCCTCTTCCGGAGCGGTGATGGCCGTGCTGGTCAATAATTCATGTAAAACCAGATCTTCATGTTCAAAAGGTGGATAACTGACCGAGTCTGGTTTATCATATACTCTGTATCTCGTGGTGGGGCAATTACCTACAGTGATAAGAAATCCCTCGGACGTAACTCCTACGCCCTTGGATATGGTAAGCGTTGTCCCTTCATCCATAGTTTCGCAGCTCAACTTCATGCCACAAACAATACCCATTCCAATCAGGGAAACGCGTGTTAAACGATTTTGCTGATCAAGGTATTTAATCATTTGATTAAGCTGACCACTTGTCAGCACCTGACTATCTTCGAATACGGGGTAATTGTTTATTATGGTGCTCATCACAATATTCGGTTAAAATGTGCCTAAAACTGAGTTGTTTAATACTATTGCTCCCTCCAGGGAATCGTCTTCCTCACAGTTGTGTAATGTACCTGTAGGGTATACATTTCTTATTCTTGTTATTATATCTATGAATTCAGCCAGTGCGTTGGCTTGCTGAACTTTATCTGGTTCGTCTTTTCCTATGGCAATAAGCCACGCCTTATATTTTTTTTCAAACTCGGTCATCTGCTCGCAGTCAATCCAGCAAATGTTCAACATCACATGCGCTGGGGCTTCAAGCCTTAATGTTTTGTTCATAAACTTTCTGAAATCCAGATTGGTAAAGCGCCCGGGCCAGTAGGGCAATACCACACTTACCACGCAGGAGTAAGGATCTTTTTTCTTGCAGGTTTCGCAGTCCTGGTCGAGATGGACCGGAAGTAGTGCATCTTGTACTTGCTGCTCAACCTTGTCAAAGGTAATTTCAATATCGGCTCCATTTTCAGCAACGGAAAGTATCCTGTACCGACCCGCATTAGTATTATCAGCGGGTGAGATCTGGATTTTGCTTCCTTCCAAAAGGCTTAAAGCATCGGCGTCTTCTATTACTATTTTATTTTCTGATGGCGCTACGGCTTTGATAGCCGCACTTTTGATGAATACCAGCTCACCATTTAGGTGCGGGGCATCCGGAAGATCAAACAAGACCGGAGATTCCGAAGCGTTTGTTGTAAAGATGGTGTCAACACCATCAAAAGCGATATTTCCAGCACCCACCTCGTACTTGCCATCATTAAAACTGCCCCCGGTAATATGTATACTCTTGGTTACGGCTATTTCCGATGTTACGTCACCACTAACTTTAAATGTATTGTCAGCAGCGTTTGCCTCGACTATAGGTACAGTCTTGGTAAAATATAGCTGCCCGAAATCGGAAAGACCATCGACCAACACCTCACCTACTGGTTCTACAAAAAGCTTCTCATTAATCCGAGGCCTTAAAAGCACATGTTCGATGACATGCATGCCTTCCCTGGCAAAGAATTTATCTTCAATGAATTGAATAACATCGGCAATTGCCTCTTCATCAGCATTACCTTTTATAATAAATTCGGTAGAGGTAACACCTACTATGTCAAATGTTTTGGTGTAGTTAAACTGGCCTAAATCTTCAGAAGCGGACAGGGGTTGCCTAACCTTTATAAAAGTACCGGCCCCGCCGGCTTCCATGCTTAAGATGGAATAGTCTCCATTGTTGCTGGTGGAATCGGTTATGGCAATGACATCACCATTATTTACACGTGCCGTTACATCAGTATCAATTTCTATAATCCTGTTATCAACATCGATGGATACGATGGTAAAGGTTTCTGTCCACGATAATTTTCCGCCAAATTCAAGTGGGGAAAGTGTTTGATCTACCTCAATGGAAACCATAGGACCATTTACACTGACACCAAGTACCGAATAGGTACCATCATGATGTGTAGAGTGGGCTACTTCAACCTGACCGGACACAAGTGAGGTTATCTCATCAGCTATCTTATTGTTGAAATCCTTG
>JBCDHA010000365.1:0-4641 GCA_038750705.1 Bacteroidota bacterium | reverse complement strand
TGCCAATCCGGCATAAAGGAGTCCGGGTCTCTTTCAAATGGAATGATGTAATAGAGTCCTTTTTTCAAGCGCATCAGTAACCCACGCTTAACCATATCACTTAGTAACTCTTTTAATGCGCTTTCACTGGATTGTGGTAATACGTTTGCTGCGTCTGCATATGCAAAACAATCCTTACCTGCTTGATTAAAATAGGTTAAAATTAGATTGGACTGAGTGGATATATTTTTTCTTTTCATAGTTAAAAAGTCAGTTTTAACCTGACATCAATGATATGAAAAGTAAATTAATTTGACTATGCTTTGAAGTAAAAATGTCAGCTTTAAGCTGACTTAATCGATACAAAAAACAACTCATTTTGATTCATAGTGTATCCCTATTACCCAGGGTGTCATTCGATCTACTATTCTTTATACGTACGTGTAAGACCAATAAACCTTGTTCATTGTTGATTTGACTAGTCTTCAGACTTTATATCATGATTAAATTTAGTTAATCACGTAATTCTATTAATACCGGATGGGTTCCAAAGTTGTAATCGCCGAGAGCGTTCACTTCTGAGGATTTGGGGGTTTCACCTGCTTGATAGGCAAACGCGTGAATGGTAAATGCCCCTCCACCCAATGCAGGTGAGCCTTCCGGATCATTCGAATCATTCCAGTAAACGTATACGGGATTCCTATCGATAAATGTGAATTCGTACAGGTGATCATTAAGGTGATTTACCTCTTCAAAACTGTCTGTTTTCTCAATAAACAGTCTAAGATTGTGATAGGCCGGTTTGAGAAGGCCATTACTTTTGATCAGGCCGGCGTAGCGCCAATTCGGTATGTAGTACGCATCAAAATCTACATCGGTGGAAACAAATACTTTTTCAATACCAGTATCAAAGCAGGAAGTGAGTTTTTTGATCATGTAGCCGGCTTGCAGACTATCAAAAGTGGCGATGGCTTGAGGGTCAGCACTGACCAACGCGTTGAACAATTCCTTTTCGCTGGCGGTGCCAAAGTTGGGGTCTAACCACGGACCGGAATACATATCGTCAACCCAAATCGGTTTGTCGTAGCCGCTGGCTTGCATTTGATCTTTGATCCAGTTAAACGTAGGGGCAATGGCTTCAAATTCCCGTGACGCATGAAAGCTGAATACATCGTACCAGGGCTCGGCGCTGCGGATCACCGTTTCGGTAAAGTCCAGTTTATCCTGCACCAGCACAGGGTTGAAATTCTGGGGTTGCGTGAAATAATTGGCCGGATTAAAGCCAAAGATCATGATGGTAATATCAGGCCGCACGGCTTTGGCCGCTTCGTAAATGATAGATAAGGCATGCACATAGGCCTCGCCATCCAACCATTCATTTTCGGCCTCCGAACCTACCTGCAGGGCCTCAACTTCTAAGTTATTTAGTATGAATCGGATCACGGCGGCCAGATCCTCTTCGTGAGCTTCTTTGACCCCCACAATACCGTCTTCGCTGGAACCGTCTTCAGGGTTAGTCACCTGATTATCCGAATCCCGGTACAGGGCCCAGTGTGAGGAAAGGCGAAAGTTGAGTTGTAGTTTGCGATCGACCGCCGTTAATGACGTATTCAGTGCTGTCATTTCAGCCTGGAGTCGGTAATCATGGACTCCATTTTGAGGTGCGTTGGGCTCAATATCGTCCCAACTAATCCCATTGATACCGGACATTCCATCTCCCAGCACCGCAATATCACCCAAGTATTGCTGGTTTAATCCATCGATCCCAAATCTTGACTTTTCAACTTCCGGATTTTCAATAGGTAGTAGATCACTATCATCAGAGCAGCTAATGAATGCAAGTGCCAAAACCAGAACCGTTATTTTACCCATGGAATGAATTTTCGGTTTGACTGGCTTTAGATCAAAAGGTTTAATCAACCATCAAGCTCACTTTCTATTTCAGGTCGAGTTCATAGTGGTTATGATGATTACTGTTTCTGAAGATAGCTTACAACTAATTGAACCATTCTTTCCAGGGTATCAGAAAAGGCAAGATTAAAACCCAGGCTATAAAAAACAGCGCCATTGCTTTCGGAAATGGGATGTCGTTTTTGAAGGCAGGAAGTGCAACTACCATCAACCAGGTTCCTTTATAAATCAGTTGTATCAATAGGACGGGTGAAAATGTAATGGGCTTCCAAAGTCCTAAAATGGACAGAATGGCAATGGCTAGCCATAAACAACCTACTAACTTGATCACTTCAGTGGGTTGATACGCATTACCAAAAGTGGTCAAAGCGGAGTTTTTTGGGTTTGAGAGCGCTGAAATGGCTATTTGCCCTGCCACAATAATGTTTAAAATGTAAATTATCCTTAGTCCAATCATAGTTCTGCGTTATTCCTGTTCTGCAAGTCGTTTAAAGTTTTCCATAACCTCTGGTAAAACGGCCTTAAAACCACCGCCAAGCATCAGGCCGAAAATCCTTTTTAGAAAACCTGTGAATCTTATCTCATCCGTAAACTCAATTTGATCACTCTTTTGCTTCAGGGTTCTCCTAATTTCTAAGGTACCCACGGGCATTTTAGTCACGAAGGTGTAGGATTGATTAGGGATGAGTTCACTGATGTAAAATTTTAGTTTTGGCCCTTTTTTGGGTATTAAAACACCTTTTGCACCCAAGGCGAAATCTTCCGTTAATTCAGCTTTAATGAGTTCCGTATCCCATTTGTGCCAACGGTCCACATCGATGAGGAGGCTCCAAACTTTGTCGTGAGAGCTATTGACCACAATGGTAAAACTAAAGTAATGATTCGTTTGTCGGGGAGAAGATTGCATTTTGCTTTTTTACAAATCTCCGAGTCCTCTTATTCAATCTACTGCACCTATGTTAACTTCTTTCTTATTCTGCTTAATGACTGTGGCGCCACCCCAAAAAATGAGGCAAGATGTTTTAATGGTATTCTTTGTAGTAGTTCTGGTTGTTTGTTGAGTAACTTTTGATAGCGTTTTTCCGCGGTCTCCGTTTGAAGGTCTTCCAAGATCTCTTCCGTGAAAAACTGAACTTCCTGAGTTATTTTACGAGCAAAACTATTCCACGATTTTAGCTTTAGAAGCTCTTGATTTTCCTTAAAGGTTGTTTCCCAAATGACTGACTTTTCTATAGTTTGAATGTATTCGTTAGCGGGTTTTCTTGAATTGAAACTTGCTTGAGAAGTAAAAAGATAGGGTGCAATGGTGAAAAATTTAGTCCATTCGTCACCATCTTTCAACGTAAAAAATCGCAGTAGTCCCTCTTCGAGAAAGTAGATGTTTTTACATATTTTGCCCTGTTCCAAAATATTGAAGTTTTTGGGTAACTCTCTTTTGCGAAAACAGGATGTGATCAAATCCCAATCTGCATCGGGAATCTTTTCATATCGCTCTACAAATTTTCTAAACTCTTCCAACTCGTTTCGCCTGGTTACTTATTGTCCGTTTTGTTTATTCTCCTTTTTCCAATATTCCTTCACGGTTTTTAGAAATGAAGCTGCGTCTTCAACAAATTCTTCGGGCTTTTCATAATGGATATTGTGCCCCGTGTCCTCGTAAACCTTGTGAATGATCAATTCCGGATGTTGTTTTTGCAGTTCTTCATTTTCCTTTTCATAGGGAAACAGGTCAGTATCGGAAACAGGGTCTAAGATCAGCATGGGTACGTTTAAATTGCGATATACAATTTGAGGTTCAATGATCGCCATGGATTGTCCGTATAGTGTGGCATTGGTGGGACGCAGGATAGTGGTAAGAAATTGCTTTTCGTCCGACATATGAAAGAGGTCTTCCAGGCCACTACCGATAGTCCATTTGTCATTAGCGTCTTGAGTCAACCAGGCTAAAAGCCTGAACTGGGTTCCCCCTTCTTCATGATCATAAAATGCACGGTATGCTTCAAACTCACTGTCCAATAGTGGATAGGATATCCTGTCCTTAAAGATTTCGTGAACCCGGCTTTCCAGTTCTTCGGATGTCATTTTATGGTAATGGGTATTCGTAGAAACCGAACCCCCATCCTCTAAGAGTAACCCTAAAACCTGGTCCGGATAGGTGTCATAAAAAGCGGTAGCAATTATGCCTCCCCTGGACCAACCTCCGATCACGGCCTTGGGTATCCCTTTGATGCGCATCAAGGTATGTAGATCATCAGCAACGTGATAAAGAGATACATCGTGTTCGGGGATTTTGGTTCGCCCGTGTCCGTAGTAGTCAATGGCTATTACGTAATATCCGCTTCGCACCAGGTCGTCGGCAATATCCGCCAATTCGTATGCGTTCGTAAAACTTCCATGTACCCAGATGAGCGGCATATCGTTGGGATTTCCCCATTCGAGATAATGTAGTTGTACATTTTTGGTGGGCACAAATCCCCCGTGCTTCTTTTCGTAATTTTCAAATTCACTTTTAGCCCGGTCATATAAGGGTTTAAGATCTACCGTTTCAGGTGATGGTAGAGAACCCTGCGCGTAACTGCTGAATACAGAGAGTAAGGTGAAAAGAAGGCTAATTAAATTTTTCATTTCCATAAAATCAGCAAGATCATCGTTAGCCATGGGCCCGACGTGTCAGCGACTTCTCTTTGTTTGATCGCGTTCCTGGTATTCCCCAGCGCTAATTTCATAGTAGGCTTGTAAACATCCATAGTG
>JBCDHA010000364.1:0-4642 GCA_038750705.1 Bacteroidota bacterium | reverse complement strand
ATCAATCTTGGTTTTAGAGATGATAAACTGGAGTACATTGATATCTATTTATCAAAGCCAGGGGCTGCTGATTTTCAGGCAATAATTGACTCATTAGAGTATGACTTTGGTCCGTCAGTGAACTTCGAAGCTGTTGAAAAAGGTGTAATCGAAGCTGTACGTTGGCAAGATGAAGGCACCGTCTTGGATTTTTATAGATATGGTTCGGAAACCGTTGATATCGATGATAAAAACAAGTCTGTAATAGCCATCTCCCGCCCCGTTAATTAGTATAATTTACTGCCACCCGTGACCAAGGTGCTGTCAATCTGTCATTCTTCATCGTATGGAATGGTATTTGAAAACCGCGAGGCAGACTAAAAATTCATTCAAATCATAAATTGACATGGCAGAAAAAGGTACGATTTCGATTCACACCGAAAACATTTTCCCCATTATTAAAAAATTCCTCTATTCAGATCATGAGATCTTTCTAAGAGAGCTGGTATCCAACGCAGTAGATGCAACACAGAAGTTAAAGCGATTGTCCTCGTTGGGAGAACTAAAAGAGGATATTGGAAGTACGCGAATTGAGGTAAGCTTCGATAAGAAGAAAAAAACAATAACAGTAAAGGACCGCGGCATCGGCATGACCGCCGAGGAAATTAAGAAGTATATTAATCAGATAGCGTTTAGCGGTGCTACAGAGTTCGTGGAAAAATTCAAGGACAAAGGTGACGCTAAAGATATAATAGGAAAGTTTGGCCTTGGCTTCTATTCTGCCTTTATGGTAGCTAAAGAAGTAGAGATCGTTTCTAAGTCTTACCAAGAAAATTCAGAGGCGGCCAAGTGGGTTTGCGATGGTTCTACAGAATTTGAAATTAGCACCGCTAAGAAAAAAGACCGTGGTACGGAGGTTATTCTACACATTGCTGAAGACTCAGAGGAGTTTTTGGATGAGTGGAAAATCAAAGGTATTCTTGACAAGTATTGTAAGTTCCTGCCGGTAGAAATTCAGTTTGGCACTACTGACGAGAGTGTTGAAGATGGGAAAGACGATGAGGGCAAACCTAAATACAAAACCGTCAAGAAAGACAGGATAATCAATGAAACAGAACCACTTTGGACAAAGGCTCCCTCTGAGTTAAACGATGAAGATTACCTCAAATTTTATCGTGAACTCTATCCCATGACCGACGATCCGTTATTCTGGATTCACCTGAACGTAGACTATCCGTTTAATCTTACCGGCATATTGTACTTCCCAAAAGTGAAGAACGATTTTGAGGTTCAGAAAAATAAAATTCAACTGTATTCCAGACAAGTTTTTATTACAGATGAGGTGAAAGACGTGGTTCCGGAATTTTTGATGCTACTGCACGGTGTCATCGATTCACCTGATATTCCGCTTAATGTATCAAGGAGCTACCTGCAGTCAGATAGCAACGTAAAAAAGATCAACTCTCACATTACCAAAAAAGTAGCCGACAAGCTGGGCGAACTATTTAAAAAGGACCGCAAGTCGTATGAAGAGAAGTGGGATGATATAGGAATTTTCGTGAAATACGGTATGCTGAGTGAAGATAAGTTTTACGAAAAAGCCAAAGACTTTGCTCTATTTAAAAATACTGAAAAAGCCTTCTTCACGCTGGATGAGTATAAAGACAAAGTGAAGGACAATCAGACGGACAAAGACAAAAACGTGATCTACCTGTACACCACCGATGAAGGCAAACAACACGCGTATGTAGAAGCGGCAAAGAAAAAGGCTTACGATGTATTGCTCATGGATACCATGATCGACAGTCATTTTGTCAACTTCATAGAGCAGAAACTGGAAACTACTCAACTTAAGAGAGTAGATGCCAGTACTGTTGATAAGCTAGTGGATAAAGACGAGAAAATCGATAGCGTACTTAGCGAAAAAGAAACGGAAAAAGTTAAAACCATTTTTGAAGGAGCAATTAGTAATGAAAATATGAAAGTGGCTATAGAATCACTTTCTCCTGATGAAATGCCTGTGACTATTACCATGTCTGAGTTTATGCGAAGGATGAAAGATATGTCGCAAACCGGTGGCGGTGGCTATTATGCAATGATGGGTAATATGCCGGATCAATTTGATGTGACTGTGAATGCTAACCACCCTGTTGTTTCGAAGATCTTAAAATCAAAAAAAGAGGAAAAGAAACAACAACTGGCAAAGCAGGCATTTGACCTGGCAATGCTTTCTCAAAATATGCTCACCGGAGCAGATCTCACCAACTTTATTAACCGAAGTGTAGAGTTGGCAGCTGAGTAAGTTTAAAGCCGCTGTATAATCCGTCGGGATAGCATAAGCTGGCCAATGGATTTAAATAATCAATGAATGAAAAATGACTGGCCGATGGGCTAGTCATTTTTTTATACCGAATGAGATAACTTCATAGATCCATTTATCAGATCCGTGAAAAAAAATCGCTTTGACCTTAGTAAGCTCTGTAGTTACCGCAGCCGCCTTCTCATAAAGCTTTACCCGAAGGGAAAAACAAATGATAAAGATAAAAGCAGCGTGCTTAATTTGGATGATGTAAAGAATGTTAGCGACGCCGTTGGCGCCAAATTCAAGGGTAGCGTAAACTGAACTCTATCTGGTATTAGAACCATGGCGTTTACACACTGGCCTGCCCGAATAATTCTAACCGGACACTAACGTCTTATAGTCTTCAATGGCCTTATTAACGATTTGCTTTGCGATATTAGCATCCTGAAACTCCTCCACCTGTACCGTTTTATTTTCAAGCTTCTTGTAATCCTCAAAAAAGTTTTTCAATTCTCTCATAAAATGAGGCGGAAGCTGGATCACGTCATCGATATGGTTAACACTCATATCGTTTTCAGCCACGGCTATAATTTTATCATCCATTTCTCCGGCATCCAGCATTCGCATTACTCCAATCACCTTGGCAGAAACAATGCAAAGTGGAACTATTGTAATTTGGGACAGGATCACAATATCTAATGGGTCTTTATCATCGCAATACGTCTGGGGAATAAATCCATAATTGGCCGGATAGTACATGGAAGAGTACAGTACACGATCCATCATTAACAGACCTGAATCTTTATCCAATTCATATTTAGCCCTGGTATTTTGAGGAATTTCGATTATCCCGTTGACAATATCCGGGCATTTTTCGCCAATTGAAACCTTATGCCATGGGTTACTGGGTCTTATTTCCATCTTTTGCAATTATTTAAAATTCAAGAACGTGAATATTCTCAGACCGTCCTAAA
The DNA here is from genome assembly GCA_038750705.1 of Bacteroidota bacterium. GTDB lineage: Bacteria > Bacteroidota > Bacteroidia > Cytophagales > Cyclobacteriaceae > Fulvivirga. The sequence continues at coordinate 1,387 of JBCDHA010000364.1, read as the reverse complement.
GGTCATGGAGAAACTCTCGATTTTTTTTGACTACAACTCGGGTAAACCAATCACACCGCTTATTTTTGGATAAGTGAATAAAAAATAACCCTATGAGAAAACTGTTTTTGATACCTCTGATTCTTTTTGCCTGCTCCCAATCCCCTGAGTTAAGTGAAGCAAGCTTGGAAGGCTTAGCCAGCGTACCGGCCCAGGCAAAAAAAGAGCCTTATGCAGATAATCCAAACCTGGTAAAAGTGACTGTAGAACGCGCCCCGGGGCTACCTTCAGAGCAGGGGGATTACCTAAACGGACAAAAACATGGCACCTGGACTGCCTATCATAACAATGATCTGGTAAAATCAATCACTACCTACTTGAACGGAGTCAAACAAGGAACCCACATTGAAATTGACGACAGAGGTCAATTACTTTTAAAGGCTTACTATCATAACGGTGAATATGATGGTAGCTACCTCGCCTACAAACGTACAAAAGTGGTGGAAAGACGATTTTACAAAGATGGAAAACTTGAAGGTACACTTAATAAGTACTATGATAACGGCAATATTATGGAGGAGAGCATCTATCAAAATGGTAAGTTAAACGGTGTTGCCAAGTGGTACGACCAGGAGGGTAACGTAACTCTCGAATACGAATACCAGGACGGCCAGCTCATAAAAAAGTAAAAAAGTCAATATAAATAAGACATAATGTCTGTTTTTTGAATTTAGATAATCAAAAAAAGTGACATAATTTCCGGTTTTGGCCTGTTTAGCTAAATGGCATTTCAATTGATATTGGTGTATCAAAAGTTTAAAACAAAAAAATAAAAGGAGGATATTATGACACTTATTAGAAGAACCAACAACGATTTGTTCCCTACATTTTTTGACGATTTCTTTGGAAGGGATGTGTTTAACCCAGGTTTGACCAGCCACCTGCGGTCTACTACACCAGCGGTAAATATTCGCGAAGATGAAGATGCATATCATGTGGAACTAGCTGCTCCCGGAGTAGATAAGAAAGATTTCAAAGTAGAGTTAGACAATGATCTATTGACCATTTCTTTTGAAAAGAAAGAAGAAAAAGAGGAAAAAGGTGCATACACCAAGCGTGAGTTCAGCTACCAATCATTCAGCAGATCGTTCAATTTGCCAAAGAGTGTAGAGAACAGTAAGATAGCGGCAAAATACATTGATGGTGTACTAAATCTGGATATTCCAAAAAAAGAAGAAGCAAAACAAAAGCCCTCTCGATTGATCAGGATCGGATAAGGTAAAAGTTCCTTGATTAACGCCCATGGTATATCGCCTGGGCGTTAATTTTTGTTAAACGGCACAACATTTGTCTATACCTGCCGTATTTAATTTTTACTTGTACCATGGTCTTTCGATCATGAGGTATT
>JBCDHA010000363.1:0-4654 GCA_038750705.1 Bacteroidota bacterium | reverse complement strand
TCTGATCAGGTGGCTATCGGTCCGGGGATGCTAGTCAATTCAAAGCAGCAGAATGGCAGAAATTATTTCACTTATTCACTAGAAAGTGCGGCGCCTTTCGAGTGGTATTTCGGATCTGCAGTCTACCGTCAGGAATCTTTCGATTTCGGTGAAGTGCAGTGCCACATTTACCATAAACCTGAACACACTTACAATATACCCTTCTTTAAAAAGTCATTTATCAATACGCTCAGCTTTATAGAATCAAAACTGGGTGAATACCCATACAGCGAGGTGAAATTAATGGAGATTCCATTTTATCAGGAACCATATTATGCCTTCCCCAATACCATCGCCATTTCGGAGAAGGAGGGCTGGTTTGCCGATTCTACTTCTTTCGACAATCGCGTGTACATGGAGTTTACCATTGCCACAAACTTAATAGCGCACTGGGTGATGCAAAACATACCTATTGCCAATGTGCAAGGCGCAGATATGCTGCGCTATGCACTCCCCGAATGTTTGGCGATGCAAATTATTCAGGAACAGTACGGCGAGGAAGGTATTGACTGGCTGGTCACGAAAAAGCAAGGTTTATATGCCCGTGAAAGAGGTACTGAACCGAATATCGAACCTTCGCTGATAGCGGCAGATGGTATCGACTACCTGGAAAAAAATAAGGGTACCATCGCACTTTATGCACTCAGCCAATCAATGGATAGCAACGAGTTTAATCAGAGTGTGAAGAAATGGGTCAACGGTCTGAATGAAAAAGGAACTTTTTACGATTTGTATTTAACCCTACTTGAGAGTGAACAAATCGCCATACTTTCCAAACCGGAAATCCGGGAATTGAAAAATGCATTCGAAAAAGTTGAACCATAACTCAAGAGCAACCAAGAAATTATAAAAGCCAACACTTAAATCAGTCAATCATGGAATTAGAAATAAAAAACCTATCAAAAACCTACTCCAATGGAGTACAAGCGCTTAAAGAGGTAAGCCTTAGCATCGGTAAAGGAATGTTTGGGCTCTTGGGTCAAAACGGAGCGGGCAAATCCACTTTGATGCGCACCATAGCCACGCTACAGGACGCCGATAGCGGCACTATACATTTCAACGGGATTGATGTGGCCAAAGAACCCGAGAAGCTAAGAAAGACGCTGGGATATTTGCCGCAGGAATTTGGTGTTTACCCTAACGTTACGGCGGAGGAACTACTCTCACATATCGCCGATATGAAAGGTATTGTACAGAAAGGGGAACGGAAAGACACCGTTGAGGCATTACTTCAAAAAGTCAACCTTTATGATGCTCGAAACAAAAAATTAGACGGCTACTCCGGCGGAATGAAACAGCGATTCGGCATTGCCCAGGCGCTGGTAGGCAACCCGGATCTGATCATTGTCGATGAACCTACCGCCGGTCTGGACCCCATGGAGAGAAACCGTTTCTACAATCTACTTTCAGAGCTTGGAGAAAACGCCGTAGTTATCCTCTCTACGCACATTGTGGAGGATGTAAGTACACTTTGTACGGATATGGCCATTATAGGTAAGGGTGAGGTAGTACTTACTGGCAAGCCCGATGAGATAGAGGAAGCGCTAAGGGGTAAACTATACGAAATGCCCGTATCCAAAGACGAAATTGGTAAGTACCAGGAAAAGTACAACGTGATTTCCCAGCGTTTTTTCGCCGGCAGAATGATGATCACAATTCTTTCAGATGAAATGCCATCCAATGGTTTCGATACGAAAGCGCCAACTCTGGAGGATGCTTATTTCAAAATACTGAGCGAACACTAAATATGCAAACGATTCTTTCCATCGTCAGGAGCGAGCTCAAGCAACGCCTGTTCAGCTGGGTTACCGTCATCTTCTTCTTGATGCTGGTCTTCCAGGCCATATGGTACACCAAAGGCGGGTTCGAATATTTTGCCAATGAAAATGTGCTGATGAATGCTCCCAGTATCATTTATAGGAACTATGCCGCAATGGGTATGCTGATGATCATCATCATAGCCATTTCTACCGGAGGTGTATTGTACAAGGACATTCAGTACAAATCGTCTGAGTGGACTTACGCCTTACCCATCAATGAAAAAGCATTTTTCGTTGGGCGTTTCCTGGCGGCTTTTTTGTACCTTGTCATCATCAGTACGGGCTTAATTCTGGGGCACTTTTTGCTACCTTTTTCCGGTATTGGTGAGGCAAATCAATTTGGCCCTCAACCCTGGGGGCAATTGTTTCATGGCTGGCTCATGTTTACTGTGCCAAATCTCTTTGTATACGTAGCCCTTGTGTTTTTCTCAATTGTCTTCTCTAGGCGCATCGCCACTAGTTATCTGGCTGTTTTTGCCGTGGTGATCACCTTTTTGATTGCCCAAACTTCATACGAAACCGGTGGAGGAAACAACCTACTTGCGTACCTCTTAGTAGATCCGGGAGGATACGTAGCCGCTCAATATTATGCAGACCTACTGAGTCCTGTAGAAAAAAATACGGCTTACTTTCAGTTAACAGGCTATCTGTTGCACAACAGACTGTTGTGGGTAGGAATCGCTCTACTGCTGGCCGCTGCTGCCTATTCTAAATTTTCTTTCAAGTACTTCATTCAAGCCGGAGTTGATAAGACGAAGAAGATTAAGGAGCAGAACGGTAACTTTTTCAAAGGATCGGCAGTTCATATTCCTCAGATTGCAAAACATTTCCGGATCGCTGATTTTTTGAAAAAACTCGGGACATTATCCAAACTGGAGTTTTTGAATATCGTGCGGCCCACATCCTTCAAGATCATTTTGGGCATCATTTTGCTGATGGTTTTCTTACAAAACGTGACCTGGAATGCTACTTATTATATAGGTAAAGAAGTACCTATCAGTAGCAATATGACCTTCTTCCGTTTGCAGTGGGGGGTTTTTGTGAACATGTTGATTATGATCTGGGCAGGTGAGCTCTTTTTCAAAGATAAGACCGTCAATATCTGGCAGATCACCGATTCGCTGCCCGTTCCGGTATGGGTGACGCAGCTTTCTCGTTTTGTAGCGGTTATTGGGCTTTCATTCGTGTTGAGCCTTAGCTTTATCGCAGTTTCCATTTTTACGCAGATTCTGCTAGGCGGAGCTTCGTACATTGATTTAGCCCGTTTTGCGGAAGACTTACTCTTGTATCGCTGGGCATTTATGAACTTTGTAATGTATGCTGCCCTTGTTTTTTTCGTAGCAGGGCTTACCTCTAACCGCATCATTACCCATATCCTTAGTGTAGGCTTGTTTTTATTCCTCGTGGTCTCTTTTGACATGGGGATCGTAGAAGATCTGCGTATTGGTTACGGGTTTGTACCGGGTATAGAAGATTTTTCGGAAATCAGTAGCTACGGAATTTTCCAAACCTCCGCCAATTGGTTTTTCCTGCTTTGGACGTCTTTGGCAATTACGTTGATCATGGCTGGTATATGGCTTTGGAAAAGAGGCTCTGATAAAAAATGGCGTCATAGACTCTCACTGAAAAATGTACAACTGGCGCATACCTCGAAATTGGCGATGGTGGGGTGCATCGGTGTATTCTTTTTCTTGATGTCGTTCATTACAAAGAATGTGTATGACAATGGAAATTTTGTTCCGGAAGATGAACAAGAACGACTGGATGCGGAGTATGAATATAAGTACAAATATTTAGAGGCCTACCCACAGCCAAAGTATGCAAACGTTGATCTTCAAATTGATCTTTTCCCAACGGAAAGAAAGGCGACTTATGAGGCTGAAATTCTTTTAGCTAATGCATTGGATATTGACACACTCTTTTTGAATTGGAAAGATTTTGTGGTGATAACCAGCCTGAAGCTGAATCAGCAAGAGCTTAAACCTGTGAAAGAAGATGAAGATCAGAACCTGACAGCCTATCTTATTCCAAAAGAGGCTAAAGGAGACAGCTTATTAAGTGTGTCTATTGAGGGTAAAAAGCAATACGTTGGTTTTGTACAAGGCGATTTTCAGGGAGACTTAACCAGGGTTGGCAGCTTTGCCAGTGTCCGGGAATTCTTGCCCGTTATCGGATATGACAATGACCATGAACTGTCAGAAAACAGAACGAGAGAGGCGGTTGGATTGACCAGACTGTCCTCACGAATGGCTGAAATGGGAGACCCTTTAGGTCAAGCGCAGGACTTCCATGCTCCGGATGCAGAAATGGTTACTGGTAGCATTACCATAAGTACCGAAACAGGCCAGATACCTTTTGCGGCAGGAACTTTGATGAAAAAGGAAGAACGGGAAGGACGTACTGTAGCCACTTATCAGATCGATGATCCATGCGTTTTTAATTGGCATTTGGGATCCTCCGACTATGCACTTGTTCAAGGCGTAGCAAGTGGGCTGGACTATACCTTTTTCCACAAGCGTGAGCATACGTTTAACATTGACTTATATCGAGACGCGATGGATAAAGGAGTAGCTTACATGCAGAAGCAATTCGGAGCGACTGCAGTCCGGGATAAGCTGCAAGTGTTAGAGATTCATCGCTGGCAAGACCCGTTTTATACTTTCGCCAATACCTTGGTGATCTCCGAAAAAGAGGGATGGGTAGCTGACACAAAGGGATTGCAAGAGAAAGCATATCTCTATCTCAAGATAGGCAGCGGTTTAGCGAGCCTTTGGCTACAGGACAATGTTCAAGTC
>JBCDHA010000362.1:0-4656 GCA_038750705.1 Bacteroidota bacterium | reverse complement strand
GATGCTAACCAGGGATACAATACGGACATGCTAATAAAATTTTTTCGTCAAACGAAAGAAGACGAAATTGAGCTCATCGAACAACCTGTGCCGGCAAACGCTATCAACGAATTAAAAAATCTTCCTGATCAAGTGAAAAAAATAATTGCCGTAGACGAAAGTCTCATAGACCCATCGGATGCATTTACATTAGCGTCCGGATCCAGAGCCAGCGATATTTATAATATTAAGCTAATGAAGTCCGGAGGAATATTTCCGGCCGGAAGAATAGCCTCAATTGCACAAGCTGCGAACATCGATCTTATGTGGGGCTGCAACGATGAAAGTTCTATTAGTATTACCGCCGCACTTCATTCCGCCCTGAGTTTTTCAAACACAAAATATTTGGACCTGGACGGTAGCCTTGATCTTGTGGTTGATGTGGTAAACGCCGGATTTGAAATTAAAGATGGCTGGATGAGTGTTACAGGGAGAAGCGGGTTGGGTGTAAACTAAAAAAGCACAACCTTCTAAGTCGTGCTTCAAAATTTTATAAATGTGATTTTAAGCTTCCGCTATCTCTTCAACCGACACATAAGACCGGTTATTCCTACCTTTTTTGAAAGCTACCACACCGTTCTTTAAGGCAAATAGCGTATGATCTTTACCCATACCCACATTAAGACCGGGATGATGCTTGGTACCGCGCTGACGAACTATTATATTACCGGCAACAGCATCCTGACCGCCAAATATTTTTACACCAAGCCGTTTACTTTCTGACTCTCTTCCGTTTTTAGAACTACCTGCTCCTTTCTTATGTGCCATGTTCTATCTTATTTAGAAATACCTTCAATTAATACTTTAGTGAAATCCTGACGATGGCCGTTCTTCACTTTATACCCTTTTCTTCTTTTTTTCTTGAAGACTACAACTTTGTCTCCTTTAACATGTCCAAGAATTTTTCCTGAAACTTTGGCTCCTTTTACCAAGGGAGCACCAACGTCAACTTTTCCTTCATTATCTAGAAGAAGTACTTCATTGAACTCTACGGAAGCGCCTTCTTCGCCCTCCAATTTGGGAGCATAGACGAATTGGTCTTGCGTTACTTTGAACTGCTTACCGGCTATGTTAACAATTGCGTACATTTTAAATGTTTTCTTAAATGGTTTGCAAAGTTAGCTCTTTTCATTTTTTAAGCAAATCTGAATTTAAAATTAATCAAGTATCAATTCAGCACCTGAAGGAGCACAAGCAATTACATTATTTTGCTTGTATTGCTTGACTATTTTGCTTTATTTGCTTGACATGTAATTAATAAGATAAAACTCATAAGCATACCTGGTTTAAAGACTATTATGAAGATAAACGTTCCTGAAAAATATGCCGATCTATATTTAAAGGCGCTTGCAGAGCGCAAGCAAGTGCTGGAACAAAAGATTAGCACATTTAAAGATGAAATTGCCGAAATTGATAATCATATTAGAAATCTGACCAGTATCCCTATTTTTAATGAAACCGATGAACTTCACTCCCAGGTTTTAAACTTTGATGGATATAGCTCAGAATGGTCCTGGACCAGGAAAATTAGCTTTTTTCAGCAACAGATGAACCACATATTTACAGCTGGTGATACAGTAGAATTCATACTTGAATCCGAACCTGATCTGGACAAACCAAAAGCCCGGAGTTCAATATCTGCCGCCTTATCTAATTGGGTTAAACAAAAGAAGTACTCAAAATTCATAGACCCTTTTTCTAATACTACTTATTACGGCCCTTCTGATTGGTTTCTCTCAAATGGCAGTCCACAAATCGATTATATACCCGATATTCTTAAAAATAAACTTCTCAAGAGGACCTAACTTAATGTAAGGTATCTCGCCTATTTTATTCACAAAGCGATGTGAATATTGCTTGGTTTTGTGGAAAACTTTTCGACTTTTTTTCGACCCTCATTAGAACCGTGAAAGGGGCAAGTTCTAATTTAATTAATCACTGTAAGTATTTGTAATACAGAACATTAACAAAAAATCAAGTGATCATCCTAGTAAAAACTAGCTACTTTGTTTTTAAGTGTCCATTGTCAATATTTGTGTGACCTATTGGCCTCAACGGTTTCCTAGACCGCCGTAGTTGCTTCCTCGTAACTTTTGTAAGGAAATCTTTAGATGTAAGCCAAATTGAATAATAACGTTTAAATTAAAACAGAGAGAGAAGATGAGTGAAATTGCCACTGCCCAAGAAAAAATTCTTCAAGAGAATGCAAATCGTTTTGTATTATTCCCCATCCAACATGATGATATCTGGGAATACTATAAAAAGGCAGAGGCTAGTTTCTGGACGGCTGAAGAAATAGATTTAAGTCAAGATTTGAGGGATTGGGGAAATTTAAATGACGGTGAACGTCATTTCATCTCACACGTGTTGGCATTTTTTGCCGCTAGCGATGGTATAGTGAATGAAAACCTGGCCGAGCACTTCGTGGCCGAGGTGCAATATACAGAAGCAAAATTTTTCTATGGTTTTCAAATCGCTATTGAGAATATTCACTCTGAAACCTATTCATTACTCATTGATACTTACGTAAAAGACCCTGTAGAAAAGGATAAGCTGTTTAATGCCATCGAGACAATGGACTGCGTTAAAAAGAAGGCTGACTGGGCGCTCCGATGGATCGATGAAGGTAATTTTCAAGAAAGACTAATTGCTTTCGCTGCTGTCGAAGGTATTTTCTTCTCAGGTAGCTTCTGCTCCATCTTTTGGATGAAGAAACGGGGGTTAATGCCTGGCCTGACTTTTTCCAACGAGCTGATTTCCAGAGATGAAGGACTCCACTGTGATTTTGCTTGCCTACTTTACAATAATCATGTACAAAATAAGCTCCCTGAGGAAACTGTGATTAGTATCATCAAGGATGCTGTTGAGATAGAAAAAGAATTTGTAACCTCCGCCCTGCCGGTCAATTTGATAGGTATGAATGCCGACTTGATGTGTCAGTATATAGAATTTGTTGCTGACAGATTATTGTTTGAGTTAGTTGGCCAAAAAGTTTATGGGGCAACCAACCCGTTTGATTTCATGGAAATGATCTCACTGCAGGGTAAAACCAATTTCTTCGAAAAAAGAGTCGGTGACTATCAAAAAGCCGGTGTGATGAAAGGCGCTGAAGATGCTCCCAGGTTCTCTCTTGACGAGGATTTTTAATTTTTTAAACTTTTTTTAACCTCCAAACCACCAATGAACCATGTTAGTAGTTAAAAGAGACGGCAGACGTGAGTCTGTAAAGTTCGACAAAGTCACTGCGCGAGTTGAAAAGTTATGCTATGGCCTAGATCTCAATTATATTGAGCCATTAGATATCGCTAAAAAAGTAATCAATGGCATTTACGACGGTGTCACTACTGTAGAGCTTGATAACCTGGCTGCTGAAACAGCGGCTTCTATGACGGTGAAGCACCCGGACTTTGCAAAATTGGCAGCAAGAATTGCCATTTCTAACCTTCACAAGGTTACCAGTAAGTCGTTTTCCAATACCATGAAAAGACTTTACACCTATGTTGACCCTAAAACAGGTGAAAATGCACCTTTAATATCAACAGAGGCATACGGAGTGATTAAAAAGAACGCCGCACTTCTCGATTCTTCAATCATTTATGACCGTGATTTTGGTTATGACTACTTCGGTTTCAAGACTTTAGAGCGTTCTTACCTAATGAAGGTGGATGGAAAGATCGTAGAAAGGCCGCAACATATGCTTATGAGAGTGGCAGTGGGTATTCACATGGATGACATTGATGCTGTCATTGAAACCTACAACCTACTTTCAGAAAAGTGGTTTACGCACGCTACTCCTACTTTATTTAATGCGGCTACCCCAAAACCTCAGTTGTCTTCTTGTTTCTTATTAACTATGAAAGAGGATAGCATTGATGGCATTTACGACACTTTAAAGCAAACCGCTAAAATTTCACAGTCTGCCGGCGGTATTGGCTTAAGCATTCATAATGTACGAGCGACCGGATCATATATCAAAGGAACAGGTGGTGTTTCTAACGGTATCGTTCCTATGCTCAGAAATTTCGATATGACTGCCCGTTATGTGGATCAGGGAGGAGGAAAAAGAAAAGGAAGTTTCGCCATTTACCTTGAACCCTGGCATGCCGATATCTTTGAATTCCTTGACTTAAAGAAAAATCACGGAAAAGAAGAACTAAGGGCTAGGGATCTTTTTTACGCGCTTTGGATCTCTGATCTTTTCATGAAAAGAGTGGAAGAAAATGGCGAATGGTCACTTTTCTGCCCGAATGAAGCTCCCGGCCTTGCCGAAGCGTATGGCGATGATTTCGAAAAACTCTACGTCAAATACGAAAAAGAAGAGAAATACAGAAAGCAGGTAAAAGCGCAGGACTTGTGGTTTGAGATACTAGAGGCACAGATAGAAACAGGTACACCCTACATGTTATATAAAGATGCCGCCAATAAAAAATCAAATCAGAAGAATCTGGGTACCATCAAGTCTAGTAACTTATGCACTGAAATTCTGGAGTACACTTCTCCGGATGAAGTAGCGGTTTGTAATCTGGCCTCTATCGCACTGCCCAAATTCGTTACCGCAGACGGTATGTTTGATCACCAAAGGCTTTACGAAATCACCAAGGTTATTACTAAAAACCT
>JBCDHA010000361.1:0-4661 GCA_038750705.1 Bacteroidota bacterium | reverse complement strand
GGATTAGATTTAAATACACATGGCTATACTACTTCTAAATCGGGGAATGTATATTCTGCACCTAAAATTGTTAGAAACAAAGGCTTGTTTCACGAGGTATTTACCGGTTTACTGGGTTCACCACGAGTATTCAAATTAGCAGGATCAACCAATAGTGAAATAGACAATAGCTTTCGAAAGCAAAGAACGGCTCGTATGAATATTGTACGTTTTGCCTCTAAGAAAAAATACTCGTTTGGGGCAGGTTCGAAGTTTAAGATGAATCCAAAGTATTGGGACGTAGATGCTACGAGTTGGAATCTTAAGCCAGGTGCAGATCGAGAAGAAGCAATCAATGATCTCAATGTAAATCCCGATAAATATTCAATTGCCTGTTTAGCAGCCACGCAGCTTACAATGGAAGGAGGTGGTAAATCTCCGTTGACTAGTTCTTCGGGTATAGCGGTAGATGATTGGATTCCAGGTGATTGGGGATATATTTTGAATACCAAGTTTAGCGGTTTGGAAAAGGACGTAGGTCTTGAGGGAGAAAATATTATATATGCGGGTAATGACCTTTTCTGGGGACATTTTGGTCCCGGAAATGAATACAAAACTCTCAAAGAGTGGTTCGATAAAGTCAAAAGCTGGCACGGGGGAGCATTAATAGAAAGTGACAGGGATTATCCTAGTGTTGGACTTGAATGATATGAGTAAAACGAGCCATAGCAAGGCCGATGCTGAACTTAAAATCAGTTGGTCAAATTCAGAAGTGGGAAATGATGTAATTTATTATGTAAACGAAGCGGAGGTCGGGCAAGGTGACGCGGGTTTTAATATTATTTTGTCTGCAGTAAAAGAAAATCCTAAGCTGAAAGTAGTTATTACTATGACAAAAGTTACTTCCCTGGGTGGAGATAGCTTGAGAAATACGCTTCCGTTTTCAGCGCGTTATGATGAGTTGGTAAGAGCGTCAAAAAAGAGGATTACACTAAAATTATTATGAGCTATGAACCTTAATTTGAATGCAATTACGTGATAAATTTTAGCACAAAAACAAAGGGTGAAGACTCGTTTGAAGTTACTAACAATGGGTTTGCCCGTTCCACACCAGACATAGGTCACCTTAATGATACATATGAAAAAGAGGCCTGTGCAGTAGCCGACCAGGCTATGATGAGGCCTAACCCTGATACTGGTCAGGTACAGATGAAGCCCATATCAGAAATATCGGACGTTAGCATGGAATGTACCGGGTGTGAGAAAGAAGCAAGTTTGCAAATGAAGCCGGAGATACAAAAATCAGGCGATGGCTTGACTTACCCTTCAACTGACTTTGCGTCACAGTTGCAAAGTTCCTCCGGACAAGGGCAAGCGCTTCCTGACAGGGTCAGCAATGAACTCGGCAGTAAAATTGGAGCAGACTTTAGTAACGTGAGGATACATACCGGTAGTCAGGCCATTCATATGAGCCGGGAGATTGGCGCTCAAGCCTTTACTTATGGTCAAGATATCTACTTTAACGAAGGTAAGTATGATCCGGGCAGCTCGCAGGGTAAACACTTGATCGCCCATGAGCTGGCTCATGTTGTGCAACAGGTCCAACCTTCCGGTTGTCAGGGAGAGGTTATTCAAAGACAAGAATCACAGGAGACTAACGACCCAAGACTACAAGAGATTATAGAAAAATTACGTGAAGGCGGAGAATTGACTGAAGAAGAATTGAATTATGTTGAGCAGCATATAAGCCAGGAAATAATTAGACAGATTTTGGGTAGCATGGGTCAAATCGGAATAGAATATGATCCTGACCGTGAGCCGGAGGATATTGATCGAAACTACCAGGGAGCCTTAGAATTGAAATTAACAGGACTGGCCGGCGCTATGGCTAACAGCTTTGAAGGCACCGCTACAGCAGATATCAACCTACACGCTTCGGTAGAAAACGAAAGGGCGATCCTTACGATACAACCGCCAACCGGAGAAAATCGGATGGCGGCGGTGATCAGACAACAGTTCTTTTATAATAATAACCCGAGAACCTTCGATTTTGAATTTAGTCGGAATTACTTTCAATATGCCAACTCTATCTGGCTGATAAGTGGCATAAGGTTGGCAATAGTTGCTCAAGATGCTACTCCATCACCTGGCAGCAACATCGTTATTCATCATGAATCGGTACCTAGTGGGGTTGAATTGATTATTACTTTAATGTCATCTGCTGCTCCTGCAGCGGAGACAGCGCCAGAAGCGAATACCGCAAGTGACCATTGGTTATTAACGCCCAATCCTTCAATATTCGGTACGGTCGGCTATGCGGGCTACGGCGGCAATAACGCTTTTCAGGGTACGTTAGGAGTTGATTTTCCACTGGCCTACGATAGCGAAAATCCACTTCTCTACATGGGGCTGGGCGCGCGTGGATCTATAGATACAAATGCTTTAGGCCGCGTAGGAGGAACCGCCTTTGTTGGAGTAAATATCGACCCATTAAGATTGCAAATGGGCTTTGGTATGGGGGCTGCTTTCTTACCTGAATCCTTAAGTACACCGGGAGGGCCTGCTCAAACGGTTTTGTATAATGAAGCGGAAGGAATAGCGGCATTTAGAGTATTGAATAATATGGAATTAATGCTTTTGTTGACGACGGGAGGTGGGTCTGAACTGCCCACATACGGTACAGTCCAAACAGGTATGGGGTATCGTTTTTAGAATCGAAATAGAATATATGATTAGCTGCTAGGTAATATGCAAGAGTCACAGCAATACGTACATAAACCCAATACAGACTGTAATAGTCATCTTAGTCCGGAAGGAGCGCATCCGCGCCATCAACAAATGATTCGTAAATCTCATGTAACAGAAGAGAAAATGATGCAAACGGCCGGTAATCCTTTGATGGCAATGCATGGTCATCAGTCCGTCGGAGTTTCAATGATCCAAAGGCAGGAAGATGAACAATATGCTATTTCTCCTGATCCTGATTTGACGATAAATGCCGCAGTGAACTTGAGCCCAAATGCTTCCCTGCCCTCTATATGCACCATAAATCCGGAGTTTCCTGATTTCTATTGTTTGCTAGTTCAACTGAAAAAGAACATTGATCAAAACCTGTATAATAATGCTCATCACTTTGTGAGAATAGCACAACTGTATCCTGAAGACAGCCAGCTAATGGAAGAAGCCTTTTTCCGCTATGGACTAGGGGTAAATTTATTGCAATCAATATTCGGGTTTACAGGGGCTAGTGAAGGTTGGGCTACGGGATTAGCCTACGGCACCGGCATAGGATTAAAAGCTATGGACTTTTTTAATAATGGGGAATTGATTCTTGATATTCAAATGGAGTTGCTTGATAATGTTAATCTGGACCTAAGCCTTGATCTTTACACTAACCCTGATAACCCCTTAGAGGTACGAGGTGTGCAAACAGGTTTGGGAATATCCGGGCATTTTTAAAATATGATAAATTCGTACCAGGAAACATAATTTAGGGATGGCAGAGCAAGGATCAAAGCCAGGCCAGGCAAAAAACTCTGTACCTCAAAAGCCCGAAAATAAGTACGACTGACAGACCTATGCTGTAGCCATAAGGTGATGGTTATGTCTTCTCTGAATAGATTTAATGATTTGGTAATGCAAAACACTAATACAGTTTTCCCCTTGGTCTGTCTCGGCCAGACCAGGGGGAGTTAGAAGGACAGTTATCGGGCCTGATCCGGGATCCAGGAATGGTGTTTATATCACCTATCTGCCGGCAAGGCTGACCGGTAAATGGCCTTTAGCTTTCAGCTGCTACTGATCCTAGTTTTTCTAAAATCCAGTCTTTACCTTTCATATAATCTCCAAATGTTTGCAATTCAAAACTGCCAATGCGCTGAACCAGATCGTTAATGGCAAACTGGCTAAAAATATCCGATGAGACAATAAGCGCATGACATTCCATACCTTTTTCAATCATAGGAGGGAAAAAGTTTTTTTCAAGCCATTCATTGATCATAGTAAAAGTACCCGTTAGTTTGGAGAGGTTCGCATGTATGGCTCGAACATTGTTTTTTGAAGCAAATACCAATTGGGCTTCCAGTACTTCTAATGCTTTTTCAATATTTACCGCTCCCGAATAGCTGCTGTAAATAACACTACTGCCGGCATCATACTCAGCTTTTGCAAACGAATTTTCTTTTATTATTTCCATATTACTACACTTAACTTGTTACGCTTCCAATATCATTTCAATGATTTCGATATATCCAGTTCGTCATGGATTACCGGCTGCCGAAAACTGAATTAGATCGTATGATTTCCATTGGTATTTATTAAAAAATCACTCCATGCAAATGACTAAATGTTCCTCATATTATTTATAAGGGATTACGCGTATTTTATCTAAGGTTTTTTACTTAAGTCTTCTTCACAACAGTAGCCATGGGAGCGTACTTTCCAGTGCTCCCTATTAAGAACAGCATTTCAAAACTGAAAACGCGAATGGTAAGTAATACGCTTAAATGGCAAATCTTTAAGGGAGGTATTCGTTTATTACGCTAATACCTAACATCTACCGTAAATGCCACACCAAAACCACTATGTTTTTTAAATCGGGCCTGACTGGATTGTTTGTAGAGGGTTCCATTGGTAAATAGGCCGAGAGGAAAAAATATAGCTTCGCCTTCCTTGTTTTCTCC
>JBCDHA010000360.1:0-4674 GCA_038750705.1 Bacteroidota bacterium | reverse complement strand
GTAAAGTTCAAAGAGCTACTTAGTTTCTGAAAGGATAAGATAATATTCTGGTCATAGTTCTATCGTTCTGATATAAAAGTCTAGTATTATCATTTATTTTAGTAGGATGGCGGCTATGTTTATCTTCCGTTTTGAATCAACGCTTTTAGTCAGAACTACTTTTGCAGTCGTACTTTGTTTTGCGTATTCAATTCATGGATGGTCCCAGGCTGATGAGGGCCTGACGGTAAAAAGCAAAAAGCCAATCGTTGAGAAGGCTGAACGGTTTAAGCCACGGTCGAAATTTATTGAGTTGGAATTTGAGACGATTAATAACTTCGAGACGCGAGCCCTGTCCGATCAATTTGGTGATGCCGATGCAAGAGTAAATCAAAACCTTATCAGAAATGCTAAGATCAAGTTTCCACTTATTCTCAAGAAGGGAGTGAACTTGATAGGGGGTCTGGGTTACCGACATGAGCAGTTTAAGTTTAGTGGACAGTCCGAACCTAGTTATCCACTTTTTGAGCGATTCGAAAATAAACCGTTGAAGCAAATTTCTTCGAGCTTTTATCTTAAAAAGACCCTTAAGAATGACCGGTTTTATTTTGCTTTTTTGAACAACTCATTGAATAGTGACGACCCTCAATTTGAAAATTTTATTGACCAACTGAAGTCTTCGGTTGCATTTATCTATGGAAAGCAGGTAAATCCAAACAAACAGGTAGGCTATGGACTTTCTTTTGGCTACGATTTAGGGCAACCTTCCGTATTTCCTCTATTCATTTATAATAATGATTTTAGTTTACATTGGGGGCTCGATCTTTTACTGCCAAAAAGTGTAAAGCTTCGTTATTCTCCGTCCGATGAATGGCACTTTTATTCAGTAGCAGAGCTAAAAGGAGCGAGTTATCACTTACAAGATGAAGTATTAGAAGGATTTGACCAACTGGAGTTCAGAAGGTCCTCCGTGCGATTGAACCTGCAAATTGAGCGAGAGATCCATGACTGGCTTTGGGTAGGTGGTACTACGGGGTACCGGATTCCCATAAATATATTTATTTCGGAACCGGGTGAGAACAGGAGCAATAGCATTATTGAACTGGAAGCTGATGCTACATTTTATTTCAATTTTTCAGTTTTTATTGTGCCTCCGAGAAAGCTTTATAATCGGGCGAAGTCCGGATAAGACAAGATTTAGCTATCTCATCCAACCTTCAATTATATAATTCCTTTGAGCAACGAGATATTCTTTTTGATTGCCAACAGGTTTGAACCATAACTCTATGCGTGCACCATATTTGTCACCCCATGAGCCTTCATATACTGTAAATTTCCCATTGAAATTCGATTTATCTTTAATATTTACTTCAATTCTTGATATTCGATTAATTCTATCTTTGGATAGCCTATCGTTCGTTGTAATTTCAAAGGCTTTGATATAAAAGAACCCATTTCTTTCAGGGTTGTAGTTGGTGAAATAGAGATAAATTCCTGGTTGTATTGAGTCAGCTAAAATTAGATCATGTTCCTTGAATTGATAGTGATTAGGTACTTCATCTAAAGGTTCATCAATTACCATATCTTTCGGTATCGTTTTACTCGCACCATAGTAGTCTGGGGGAGAGAACATAAAAATGAAACCGGTAAAGCAGAAAAGAAATACAGAGATACCAAGTTGAGGAATTGCTAGATACCATCTTTTGCTCATAATTTGAACGATGCTTGACATTACGTTACCTAACATGTTTAAATAGAGAACTGCTAAAGACAAATCAATTATCCAGTCTCTTCTAAAGATAGTTCCTAACCAAAATATTATTATTACTAAAAAGTAGCTTGAAATAGGAATCCACCATTTGCCAAGATAAAGCCTTAAAAACCGGAATATTGATTTCAACGTATTTGAAATTTCGATAAAAAAATAATACACCCGGCTATCGCTGCTACAATGGCGGCAATAAGAACTGCTCCAGCAGAAATATCTTTGATCAATCCGATAGCAGTATGTTCATCAGGATGCACATGATCACATAATTTTTCCATGGCTGTATTGAACAACTCGGCCATAAAAACAAGTCCGATCATTACAGTCACAACTATCCATTCCATAGCTGAAATGTTAAGAAGTGCAGATAAAGTGACTGCCACTATGGCGGCAATCACCTGGAACTTAAAGTTATTTTCAAAAATAAGTACATGCAGAATACCTTTGCCCGCGTATCGATAACTCTTTATATTCTTGTTCAGACTATCCTTTAATGCGTTCATGATTGATAATGGTTTTGAACATAAAATAGATGATAAAAAGCAATGCGGAGAATCCTATAGTCATTTTAATGGCTTGTGGATTTCCGAGTTGATAGATTGTATCCGTTAATAATGTAAACGGCTGAGTGAATAAATCCCAGCTGTTCCAGCGCTGGATACGGCCAAGATAGATGCCGTATCCCGTTAGCACAAGGCTGATGCTGATAATCAACCACGCTCTTACGCTTTTAAAATATTGCAAGAGAATCTGATGGACAATATGCAGCGAATATATCCCTAGAGCCAGCCCGGCTAATGCGCATGAAAATAATAATAGCGTATCGGCCCAAATGGCTGGATTAAAGCGTGTGTTTAAATGGACAAGGTCTGTAATGAGATAGGGAGCATTTGGGAAGAATAAGAGCCAGAGGCAGAAAATTCCCAAACTTTTCCATCTGGTAGGGCTTCCGTATTGTAGGCGGTGCCGCCAGATCATTGCGAATATTAGAGGGATCCAGGCAAGAAATAAATTTCGATCAAGATAGAAATAGGTGATATTTCCTGATCTGATGTAACTCATGGCAATTAGTGCCATACAGAAGGTCGATAATAACAATAGAACCGTAAAGGGTTTGTGTTTAACGAAAAACATATTTACTAGGTATCGCATCTTTAATTATCCGTTTTGATGTTCGAGAGTCTGACTATTCTGAGTCGAAATACTGAGCTTATACCAGTCAATGTTTCGGGTGAAGTACATGGTTAACCCTAAGATCAATGTCAGACCCAGGCTACCCATCAACAACGCGTAATCTGATAGCTGCAAGGTCACAAATAGGAAGGCATAAATTCCTGCAAGAGCCACTGACAGAAGTGCCGAAAGCTTTTTAACCTTAAGGACGCTGACTGAATACAAGCCTATCATAGTTATTATTCCTGCTGTGGATATACCATAGGCAATATTGAAATTAGTATGTTCAGAAATGGAGACTAATAAAATATAGAACAGGCACAGTCCCAGACCAACCAATGCGTATTGAAAAGGGTGTATCTTCCTCTTGTTGATGACCTCTACAAGGAAAAACATTAGGAAGGTCAGTGCGATGGTCATTACAGCATATTTGGCAGAGCGAACGGATTTTTTATAATCGTCCACGGTAGACATCAACGTAACTCCAAATGCGGCTTTATGCATGGATTGACCGATATTACTGCCTTGCCAGTATTGAGGGATATTCCGGTTAAGTTGAAGCACCTTCCAATCTGCTGTAAATCCGTTTTCATTAACATCTCTAAAGTCAGGCAGGAAGCTGCCGTCAAAACTAGGGGAATGCCAGTCAGATTTCAGGTTTACCGTAGTTACCTTGCCAAGTGGGACAAAGGATAAATTCTGACTTCCTTGAATGTCCAGTAAGAGTTCGAATTTTTGATTTTCAACATCCGATTTAGCCAGATCAGGTAAGATTGCGGTGACACCCGTAGCGATCATATTTCTAATGCGAGATCCGGACTCCACGGGTATAGGTTGATCCAACCACCTGATGGAAAGCTGTTCTTTGATGCCCCTTAAATCTGAAATGCCAACAGTCAAAAAGGCTTTATCAAGTCTTATTTCTTTCATGTTTTGTTGCTTTACCTTGTGCTTGATTTTTTCAAGGGACACATGAAAATTGCCACTGATAAAAAGCTTTGACTCATAAACTACCGATTCATATATTCCACGTTTTAATACTTGTGGTGCCACATCACCATTGATTGACAGATCGTCTGGCAGAAGATGAAAATACTCCGTTTTTTGGTACGTCTTAATCTTTTCTTCTTTGTCTTTCTTTTCCTTTTCCTGGTATTCATAAATGATGGGAATGGTCATTACAGGTCCGTTAATCGTCTGACTATGTCCCCATTTAGAGCTTACCTCCAGGCTAGCTTGCTCGTTGAGTATTTCACGTTCATAGATGATGGACTGAATCATAGACGTGGGTATTAAAAGTAAAAGCATCAAAAATGTGATGATGGCTAGTTTGAGCATTACTGAATTACTGATCCAGCTACCTACTTTGTCAAGAGTTGTGTTCTTTTCTTCCATATTTCTGTTTATTTAAAAGTACTTTGTATTTCAAAGTTTATTGATAAATTTTTTAATTTGTATTTCTTATTAAAGCTTCCAGCGCTTCAATATGCTTACTAAATGCATTTCTGCCTGCTTTGGTCGCACTGTATTTTGTATTCGGTTTACGGCCGATAAATTCCTTTTTCATTGTTATGTATTCAGTATTTTCCAGCGCTTTTAAGTGGCTCGCCAGGTTACCATCTGTTACATTCAGTAAGTCTTTAAGCGAATTAAAATCCATAAACTCATTCGCCATAAGCGCAGCCATTACGCCCAGACGAACCCTGTTTTCAAAGGCCTTATCTAATTTGTCGAGTAGGTTTTTCACTTCTCGT
>JBCDHA010000359.1:0-4678 GCA_038750705.1 Bacteroidota bacterium | reverse complement strand
GTAAAATTTACCGTCATGTTGGAAGGGAAGCCCTACTATTATGGCAATGTCAGAAGTATATTCACATATTTCCAGCAGCAGTTCTGCCGATTTTTTGTAAACCCATTCGCTGAGAAATATATCTTCACACCCGTAACCGGTGATACAAAGTTCAGGTAAACAGAGCAAGTCAATATTTTCTGCGCGTCCGTGATCTATTGCTTGCTTTATATTGCGTATGTTATTTGGCCAATCAAGGGGAGTCTGATTAAGAGCAGCCCCACCAATCTTTAATTCAGTCATAAATTAAT
This sequence comes from Bacteroidota bacterium, assembly GCA_038750705.1. Classification (GTDB taxonomy): domain Bacteria; phylum Bacteroidota; class Bacteroidia; order Cytophagales; family Cyclobacteriaceae; genus Fulvivirga. Next base: position 4,388 of record JBCDHA010000359.1, on the reverse strand, counting down.
CCATGTTCTTATCATTCCTGAATTAAATCCAACATCTCGCATGTCTTATGGGCAGCATCTTGCTCCGCCTTTTTCTTATTAAATCCCTGTCCTGAGCCAAACGGCTCTCCGTCAATATAAACCATGGCTGTAAATTCTTTGAATTGCTTCTGATTTTTTACATCTACAATATCAAATTTTATTTCCTTGTTTTCTTTCTGCCCCCATTCAATAACCATGCTTTTATAGTTATGGTTTGATTGAACTATTTCCTCTAAATTGAAAAAGGGTATAATCAGCTTTTTCCAGATAAATCTTTTGCAGAATAAGTAACCTTTATCAAGGTACACCGCACCTACAAAAGCCTCTAGGGTGTCGCCATAAAGTGATTTATGAGAAAGTTTACCCTTATTCGACTGGTCGTACTCAACTATGGCTTCTAATCCGAGTTTTCTTCCTAAATTATTCAAGGACTCTCTGTTCACTATCCGTGATCGAATTTCGGTTAAGAAACCTTCCTCTTTGTATGGAAATTTTCGGAATAAGAAGTCAGCTACGGCCGCTCCCAGTATAGCATCTCCCAAGTACTCGAGTCGCTCATTTGATTCACGTATTCCACGGCTATTGGTGTGAGCAATAGAAGAGTGCTTGGTAGCGAGCCTATAAATTGATAAGTTATTTGGTTTACTTCCTACTATAGTTTCGATGGCAGTAATAAGCCGCTTATCACGAGCTGATTTTTTTGTAAAGGTGTTTAAGAAACGCTTTGCAGCATAATACACCCTTAGTCAGCTAATTTTTTGAAAATTATAGATGTGTTATGACCACCAAATCCAAAAGTATTACTCAGCGCAACATTTAAATCACGCTTTTGAGCAGTATTGAAGGTCAAGTTTAATTTGTTATCCAACTGATCGTCATCAGTGAAATGATTGATAGTGGGCGGTACCATACCGTTTTGGAGAGCCATTAGGCAGGCAGCGGCTTCGATGGCCCCGGCAGCTCCTAATAAATGGCCCGTCATCGACTTGGTAGAGCTAATATTCAGGTTGTAGGCATGATCACCAAATACCTTTTTAATAGCCAGTGTTTCACTAATATCTCCCAGCGGAGTTGAAGTACCATGAACGTTTATATAGTCTACTTCCTCCGGAGAAATTTTAGCGTCGGTAAGAGCATTCACCATGACGTTGGTAGCCCCAAGTCCCTCGGGGTGGGGGGCTGTAATGTGATGGGCATCAGCTGACATTCCACCCCCTATTAATTCGGCATATATCTTAGCTCCACGAGCTTTGGCGTGCTCATATTCTTCCAAAATAATGGCTGCCGCACCTTCTCCTAATACAAATCCATCTCTATCTTTATCAAAAGGTCTTGAGGCGGTTTCGGGAGAATCATTTCTTTCCGAAAGGGCTTTCATAGCATTAAAACCACCCATTCCAGCTTCAGTAACGGCTGCCTCGCTGCCACCACTTATGGCTATATCCATATGTCCAAGACGGATGTAATTCAGGGCGTCAATTATAGCGTTAGTGGCTGATGCACAGGCAGACACCGTAACAAAGTTCGGCCCCCTAAAGCCGTATTTGATGGAGATATAGCCTGAACTAATGTCAGCTATCATCTTAGGGATGAAGAAAGGGTTAAAACGGGGAGTACCGTCTCCCAGAGTATAACTCCTTACTTCATCTTGAAAGGTTTTGAGACCCCCTATTCCTGAGCCCCATATAACACCTGCCCTATCTCTGTTAATCTTTTCCAGGTCCAGCGTAGCATCTTTAATAGCCTCATCAGCAACTACAAGTGCGTATTGCGTGAAGGGGTCCATTTTTCTTGCCTCTTTACGATCAAAATGATCTTCAGCATTAAAATTTTTGACCTCACAGGCGAACTTGGTTCTGAATTTTTCGGCATCAAAACGTGTGATGGGAGCGGCCCCGCTTTTACCATTGACAAGACCCTGCCAAAAGTCAGCAGCGGTATTACCGATTGGGGTTAGAGCGCCTAAGCCAGTTACTACTACTCTTCTAAGAGCCATAAAAACAAATCAGATAGGGCGTATATATTACTTTACGTTTTCTTCTAAATAGGATATTGCCTGTCCAACAGTGGCAATGTTTTCTGCCTGATCATCAGGGATGGAAATATTGAATTCTTTTTCGAATTCCATGATTAATTCAACAGTATCTAATGAGTCAGCTCCTAAGTCATTGGTGAAGCTCGCTTCCGGAGTAACTTCAGACTCTTCAACGCCCAGCTTATCGATAATGATGGATTTAACCTTTTGTGCTATTTCAGACATGTTTATAATGATTTAGTTAAAATATCTGCAAAGAAATGGATTATACCCATCATTGCCAAACAATTTAAATAAAGTTATTAAACGCTAATTTTGATAGAATATGCTGCTTAAAACAACATTTAAGAGTCTAATTTTGAGCTTGTTAGCGCTATGAAGAAAACTCGACTGAATATTGAATTTACCTACGATTTTTGGGTTTTCGGGATAAGCTCTTCGGTTAAGTTCTTCAAGCTGGCCTGGGCTGTTAACAAATACCTGGGTTTGCAATTAATTCGTGAATCAGACCATTTGATTGTGAGTAAAGATGCCAAAACGGCTGCTTTTGGATTATTTCGCTGGGATACAGAAACCGGGAGCGTTGAACTATTCAAAAATAAGAGTCTTGATGCCGAGGGAGTTTATATTTTACCGGAGTTTAATCATTTCGACTATCTGGTGAAGGCGGACTGCTCATTGCAATCGTTTTCGAAAGAAGAAATTTTAAAAGAACTTAAGGATGTGGAATGTATTGAATATATTGCCGCACTCGAAGTGAATGACCTAAAATCAAAAGATAATTTTCTAACATAAAGATGGCTCACGATATACATTTTAATAAGACGAAGATCATTGCAACTGTAGGACCCGCATCAAATAACAAACAGACGTTAGAGCATCTAATTAAGGCGGGGGTAGATGTCTTTCGGCTTAATTTCTCACATGGCACTCATGATGATCACCTGAGCGTTATAAAATATGTGCGAGAGTTAAATCAGGAACTAGGTACTCACGTCTGTCTATTACAAGATTTACAAGGCCCTAAAATAAGACTGGGGGAAGTAGAAAAAGGCGCTAAGATCCATAAAGGAGATGAATTCATTATTACCGTAGACGATATTATAGGGAATAGTTACAAGGCTAGCACGATTTATACCAATCTGCCCAAGGATGTTACTACCGGAGATGCCATTCTTATAGACGACGGAAAAATTGAGCTCATCGTAAAAGAAACCAAAGGCAATGATGTAATCACGGAAGTGAGGTATGGAGGCAAGCTCAAGTCAAGAAAAGGTATTAATCTTCCTTTTACAAAAGTATCTGCACCTTGTCTTACTGAAAAGGACCTTAAAGATTTACAATTTGGCTTGGATCATGATGTAGAATGGATAGCGCTGTCATTTGTGCGAGAAGCTCAGGACATTATTGATTTGAGAGACATTATACAAGGGCGAAATAAAAAGTCTAAGATAATTGCCAAGATAGAGAAACCTGAGGCCATTAATAATATTGATGCCATAATAAGCGAAACGGATGCGATCATGGTAGCTAGAGGAGATCTGGGGGTAGAGATTTTTATGGAGGAAGTACCTATGGCTCAAAAAATGATTGTTAGGAAGTGTAATCATGCGGCGAAGCCCGTTATTATAGCCACTCAGATGATGGAAAGTATGATCGAGAATCCAAGACCTACTCGTGCCGAAACTAATGATGTGGCCAATGCTGTGATGGATGGGGCGGATACTCTGATGCTTTCAGCGGAAACTGCTGCTGGCATGTACCCTGTAGAAGTGATCCGCAGTATGGTAAATACAATTACAAGTGTTGAGAAGCAAGCAGACGTTTATTTTAAGCATGATATGCCGGATTCCAAGGATCCTTTATTCCTAAATAATACTATAGTTTTAAATGCTTGCCGTTTGGCACAAGCATCAAGGGCAAGCGCTATTGTGGGTATGACACAATCAGGATATACCGCTTTTAAGTTGGCTTCCCATCGCCCAAAAGCTAACATTTTTATCTTTACCAGTAACGAACCACTTCTGAATACCATTAACTTAATTTGGGGTGTAAGGGGCTTTTATTATAATAAAGAGGTAAGTACAGATGATACCTTTGCCGATATTGAGCAGATTCTTAAAAGTGGTGAACACGTGAAGGGTGGCGATGTTCTGATTACTACTGCCAGTATGCCAATACAAGAAAGAGGTAGAACGAATACTGTAAAATTGAATATAGTAGCAGATTAGTTGCTACTCTACGCTTTCGGCTGAACTAAAATCACCTGCTCTTTTTCCAGTATAGCCATGCCTGGGGGATCACCTTTTCGCTTTCTCACAAATTTTCTTGG
>JBCDHA010000358.1:0-4678 GCA_038750705.1 Bacteroidota bacterium | reverse complement strand
TTTTAACTTCAGAAAGTGGATCGTAAAGTACCAAAAGAAACTAAAAATTTGGCTGGATATCGTTGGCCAAATTTGGGCTAACCTCCAGGCCAAATCAAAAAGATTTGAACCAATACCTACTTTTTAAGGGACGACTAATTATATTCTTGATTGGAACGATTATTTGGTCTTCATATGTTGGTATTTCGCTTCGCGAAGAATGAGCAATATTGGAATCTATTGATATTTACTCGTAAATCATTAGTTGAAAGTTCCAACGAAAAGAATAGAACTGGGATAAGGCTCAAGTGTAAGATACATTCTTCCAGAATTTCAGATATCGTTTCAACAATAATAAGGTCAGGTTTTTAAGGCATGCCCCGAATGCTTTTGTAAAAATGGGTGGACCATCTTGGGGAACAAATCATGCATTCTCATTGCCAGAGAACGATGCAAAAGATCTTAATTTAACAATTACAATTAGTATAGGGCAATCTGATTATACATTAGATTACTTAGAACCCGTTTTAGTTGAATATTCATTGCAGAATATTTCTAGGAAACCCATCGAACTAGATCACATATCGACTGAATACGACCAACCTGTTCTGTCTGAGGAGATTCTTGATATTTTCGTAAGGCATGAAAAATCTAATGTTAAAGATCAGACGATCAATAAGGTTATCAATTCACGCCAACATAGCGTTAGCCATGCCGCTTCGAGAGCCATTCAAGTACATCGATTTTGAAAAAAAAGAATCAAAAAACTACCTGCTAATATTAAGGAATCAATCAAATTCTTTGAAAAAGCATTTATTAAGAGTTGAAGCCGCGAAAGCTACTTTAGGAAAAACTGACTTCAATTATTATTTCAAGATTTACCAAGAACTTAAAGCTAAATATGAAGTTCAACGTACTCGAAAAATTTCCTTATGGGCACTAGGCCTCTCAATCCTTACCTTGATATTCATTTTAGTATTTATAATATACCCGTATTGAATAAAAATCACTCCGTGAGGAAATTCGGTTTATGGAAAAATATAGTTGAATTTTGCAAAGCATAATAATCCAAGAGATATGCATGGTCATTCTCATCAAATCAGTAGCCTAAGTATTTGTAACGGTATCAATAAAAGTTGCTGTGCTATCAATTTCGGAAGTCGCATAGAGTTAGAAAAGATTATCTTTACCTTATGCGAAAAAAGGTATTGATAACAATTAAAGAGGGATTTATTTCAAAAATAGACAGCGTTTCTGAAAACCTTAAGCAGTATGATATTGAAATAAGCGAGACACTACCATTCGGGGTTATTTCTGCATCCATGGAGGATAAAATGATTCCTTACATATCCATAAAAGAATATGTGGACAGAATTGAATACAACGATCAAGTGAGTATTTCATAATCCTTTATTTACGACTGTTGGATGTGGTATGGCAATAGAACATCACGATTGCTATAAATTCTCTTACTTGTTCATTTCTAACGGTGCCTGACTAAGATTTTCTGAACAGGAAAAAAGCGTCTTTAAAGCATCTAAGAAAAGACTGTTTTTCAAAGCTGGACACTACTCCCAAGAGGCGCTGCCTTTTAAGGAATACAAAGAGTGTTTTACAGCGAATGATTCCAAATTAAAAAACCTCTTCTTGCACGCCAGTGTATTACAATAATCAATATATTATGGTATGAGTAATAGTTCATCAACATCTACACTCCAACCATGCATCTTATCTGTGCTTCTACTCCTGTGTATATCAGGAATAGAATGCAAGAGCCAGTTAAAAGATATTGGTGTGGGAGATGGTATAATAATCGGATCAGGCATCGTCATCGACTTATTGGCGAGATCGAAGAAAGTGAATATTCGAGAGAAAAATAAATCTCCCTGGGGAATAGACAAGCGTGCTTTAAACCGCGTATACCTTAACGCAAAATCACACAGTGATATTGCTTTGAAAGGGATTGCCCCACTCACGCTATTAGGAAGTCAAATCGTAATTGACGATCCTGGCCGCTCAGTTTATATTAGCTTAGAAACCATTTTGATCAATGATATTCTTAACGTTATTACAAAAAAGGTTGTAGGACGTCCACGCCCATTTACCAGAAATAAATTGTTGCCTAACGAACCTGGCTTTGGTAAGTGCATGGCCTATAACAAATCAGATGAAGATGCTTATCTCTCCTTCTATTCAGGGCACACCGCTCATGTAGCCGGCGCCATGTTCCTTACGAGCACCATGATGTGGTATTACAATGCTGACTTCAGAAATAACAGTTGGTTGTGGTATGTTGGCGCTGCAATTCCCGCGATGGTTGGCTACCAGCGCATCAGAGCTGGAAAGCATTTCCCTACCGATGTCCTGGTGGGTTATACCGTTGGCGCAGCAGTAGGGTATCTTGTTCCTAAATGGCATGAAGACACCAATGCCATACAAACACTAGACACCTCCGATTTACAAGAAAATATGATCTTGAGTTCACTATCAGGAATAGCCTTGCTGGCCATACTTTCCCGAACGCTTGGCAAGGATGATAAACATTGCGATTGTTGCATTAAAACATCGCAGATCCCTAAAAAGAACAAGTGGCGGTTAACACCTGTCACCTCCTACTATACAGGACTCAGGCTAACCTATGCCTTATGAAACCAATATCAGCCCCTGGCATCGCTTTCCTGCTCATCAGTTCATTCTATACATAGCCTTTACTGGCACAGTACATCTAATATTAACCGCTCATACCGACCTTATTGGTTTCGTCAACTTCTTCTGCTACTTTCAAAACTTAACCTAAATAACCGATGAAGAGTATTATAACCTATCTGTTGCTGCTCGCGTTTAGCGTAGCATCACACGCACAAGACTTTGATGAAAAACTGTTTGCCGCCCTTGAGTTTCGTGGGGTAGGCCCTGCTTTCACCTCCGGCCGGATCTCCGATATTGCCATTCACCCTACGCATGAGAGTACATGGTACGTGGCAGTTGGCTCTGGGGGAGTATGGAAAACAGAGAACAGAGGTGTCACCTGGGCGCCCATTTTCGATGACCAACCGGTCTACAGTATTGGGTGTATCACTATAGACCCCAATAATCCGCATACCATCTGGGTAGGAACCGGGGAAAATGTAGGTGGTAGGCATGTAGGCTTTGGTGATGGCGTCTACAAAAGCGAAGATGACGGCAAGTCCTGGAAAAATATGGGCCTGCCCAGCTCCAATCATATTTCTAAGATCATCGTCCACCCGGAAAACTCTGATGTTATCTGGGTAGCTGCCCAGGGGCCTCTCTGGACGAGTGGGGGTGATCGCGGCCTCTACAAAAGCACTGATGGCGGCGCCACCTGGAAAAAAGTACTCGGCAAAGGCGACTGGACGGGTGTGACAGATATTGTCATTGATCCTAACGATCCAAATTGGCTCTATGCCGCCACCTGGGATCGTCATCGCACTGTAGCTGCCTACATGGGCGGAGGGCCTGGTTCCGGGCTGCATCGCAGCAACGATGGGGGCGAAACATGGGAGGAACTAACTTCGGGAATTCCCAAAACAAACCTGGGTAAAATCGGCCTGGCCATCTCACCGTTTAATTCGGACATACTTTATGCTGCCATAGAAGAAGATTTGAGAAAAGGAGGTATTTATATGTCGTCTAACCGAGGCAAGACCTGGACAAAGCAATCGGATGCGGTATCAGGAGGTACGGGACCGCACTACTACCAGGAGCTTTATGCTTCACCGCACCATGAAGGGCGGTTGTATCTGGCTAATAACAGCATGTTGGTTTCCGATGATCACGGGAAAACATACCGTGTGCTGGAGAGAGAGGGTGTTCATTCCGATAGCCACGCCATAGGCTTTACCAGTGATCCTAATTACATTTTGCTGGGAACGGATGGAGGCCTCTACCAGACCTATGATTTAGCAAAAAACTGGAACTTCATCAATAACATGCCCATCACGCAGTACTATAAAGTGGCTGTAGACGACTCTGAGCCCTTCTACTACATCTATGGGGGCACGCAAGACAATGGTTCCCATGGCGGACCCTCCAGAACGCCGAATTCCACGGGCATTCGAAATTCAGATTGGTGGAAGACTCTCGGTGGTGACGGACACCAATCGGCCATTGAACCCGGTAACCCGAACATCACTTACGCGCAGAGCCAACATGGCGTGCTGCATCGTATCGATCAAATCACTAAGGAACAGGTCTACATAGCCCCTCAGCCGGGTGAAGGTGAACCTGAGGAGCGGTATAACTGGGATGCTCCCATCCTGGTAAGTCCGCACGATCCAGCCACCATTTTTTATGCGTCATCCCGGGTTTGGATGTCGGAGAATAGGGGGGATAGCTGGACCGCGATTTCAGAAGACTTGACTCGACAGGAAGAGCGTATTTCCTTACCTATCATGGGAAGGTTGCAGAGCTACGAGAACCCATGGGACCTTTATGCGATGTCCTATTACAGCACCATTACGTCATTGGCCGAGTCGCCAACACAAAGAGGGCTTATTTATGCGGGTACGGATGACGGTCTCATTCAGGTAACGGAAGATGGCGGTCAAAGCTGGACTAAAATTGAGCTTAGTGGTATAAAAGGCTTGCCCAGCAGACCCTTCGTCAACGACGTCAGAGCTGATCTTTTTGACGCAAATACAGTTTATGCGGCTTTGGATAATCACAAGTATGGCGATTT
>JBCDHA010000357.1:0-4679 GCA_038750705.1 Bacteroidota bacterium | reverse complement strand
TATAGCTCCCATAACCTATGCAGCTTTACGATACGTTGCCCTTTTTCTTTTCCCTCAAGGGTCAGTTTCCAAAAACCATTGTTATTGTTCAGGAACCCTTCGTTTTTTAATCTTTTTAAACCACTTACCAAATTTCCTTTATCGAATTTACGCTTGCTTAAAATACCGCCAACCGTTCTGGCTTCGTAGAAGTTTTTTTCCTCTTCACTAAGTTGATAGAGCGTTTTAAGGATATTTTCATCATTAATATGCTTTCTAATTCTCGACTGATTTCTCATCCGATATATGATGCCTTTACCTGGTGCCATGAAAAAAGAGATAAAAGCAATGGTGGAGATCACTACCACTATCCATGGCCCTGTGGGCATTGCAGGGGCGGCATATGAAATGTAAGCTCCGATAAGGCCACTTAGGGAACCAAAAGTAGCTGCCAGAGCTATCATAACTTTAATTTTATCTGTCCAGAAGCGGGCTGCGGCTGCAGGTGTAATGAGCATGGCCGCCATCAAAACTACGCCCACAGCCTGGATGCCTATCACTACGGCCATTACCGTTAACGTGGTTAATACCAGTTCAATGCTACGTACGGGCAAACCCATGGTCTGTGCAAAAGCTTCGTCAAATGAGAGGAGAGAAAATTCCTTAAAAAGCAGCCATACGGATACAAATAAGAATAAAGCGACTATCCCAAAAACGACTAAGTCTTGCCCTACAAGCGAAGCTGCTTTTCCAAATAGAAATGAGTCTAGGCCCGTCTGCGCCGCCGCTCCTGACTTTTGAATAATGGTGAGAATGAGAATGCCTATGCCGAAGAATACGGACAGGATAAGGCCAATGGCTGTATCTTCCTTGATTTTAGACTTGCCGGAGATAATATCTATGATGATCAACGATAGCCAACCTGAAATGAAAGCGCCAATAATTAATATAAAAGGATTTTTTTCCCCCGTGAGTAAGAAGGATAAACATACGCCTGGTAGCACTGCGTGTGCTACAGCGTCCCCTACAAGGGCTTTTTTCTTTAAGAAAGTGAAGCAACCTACTATTGAGGAACTCGAAGTTAACAAAATAGAGCCTAATACAACATAGCGCACATTTGGATCAGAGAATGAAAAGAAGTCCAGGAATGTATTCATACTAACCTCTTCTTGGTGGTTTAGACTCTCTATTTGGAAAGCGTTTTCTTTTCATAAGGTCTCCTACATCACTTAGTAAGGTAAGCTTACCACCATAAGTCTCTTGCAATAATTCCTGATTAAAGACCTCTTCGGTAGGACCGTAAGCTACTAAGCGCATGTTCAGCAGGATCACCCAATCGAAATATTCACTTACGGATTGCAGATCGTGATGCACAACTACAACGGTATTGCCACGCTCGGTCATTTCCCTCAGAAGGCTAATAATGGTTTTTTCTGTGGCTGCATCTACCCCGGCAAAGGGTTCATCCATGAAGTATAGATCTGCTTGTTGAGCCAGAGCTCTGGCCAGGAATACGCGCTGTTGCTGACCACCGGAAAGCTGAGAAATCTGACGTTCCATGTAGGCCTCCATGTCTACTTTGCGAAGGCAGTCCATGGCTACTTCTTTATCCGCCTTTCTGGGCCTCTTAAACAGACCCAGTTTACCATATCTACCCATTAAAACCACATCAAGCACTGAAGCGGGGAAATCCCAATCTACAGACTCACGTTGAGGTACATAACTTACCTTGGCTCTTACATCATCCAGATTATAATCAAAGAGCCGTACGTACCCGCTGCTATTAGGCACCAAACCCATAACTGATTTTATCAGAGTAGATTTACCGGCACCATTTGGTCCAATGATGCCTATGAGCTTCCCTTGAGGAAGAGATAGGTCAACATCCCATAGTACAGGTTTACGGTCATAAGAAACCGTTAAATCATGGATTTCCAATACAATATTGCTTTTAGTGGCGTCCGTCATTTTAGTGTATTAACAATTGTATTCACATTGGAGCGTACCATGCCCGCGTAAGCTCCTTCAGGAGTTCCTTCTGCTCCCATGGCATCTGAGAATAGATTTCCACCAACCGTTACATTAAACCCCTTTTGACGGCAGCCTTCCACAACAGCATTAATGGCTTTTTCAGAAACTGAAGTTTCTACAAAAACTGCCTTAATTTGCTCGTCAACTATGTAGTCAACCAAGTTGGCAATATCTCTTAATCCATACTCTGAAAGAGTAGAAATGCCCTGCAGACCTTTAACTTCCATGCCGTAAGCCGCTCCAAAATAACCGAATGCGTCATGTGCGGTTATCAGCACTCGCCCTTCCTCTGAAATTTCGCTAATTCTTTTCGCTACCCATTGATCCAGGGTATCTAACTGGCTGCTATAGCTTTTGAAATTAGCTGTGAAATAGCCTACCGCAGCAGGACGGTTCTTGCCCAGTTCAGTATTAATATGCTCAGCAGCCATTTGCCATAGCTTAACATCAAACCAGATATGGGGATCATAACTATTGTTAAATTCAGGAGCGGTCTTCAAAAGAGAAGGGTCAACACCGTCAGCTACGGCAATCACCGGTTTAACGCGTGACAGTTTTTCCAGGACTTCACCCATTTTGCCTTCGAGGTGTAGTCCGTTATAAATGATGATATCTGCATGGGTTAATTTTTTAAGATCTCCTTGAGTGGCTTTGTATAAATGGGGATCTACACCGGGACCCATTAAAGCCATTACCTCAGCGGAGTCACCGACGATGTTTTTAGTGGCATCTGCGATCATACCGGTGGTAGTAACAATGGTAAGCGGAGCGTTGCTCTCTTTTTTCGTATCCACTGAGCAACTGAATACCACAATAAGGAGCGGAAATATTATTCGGTTAGCCATATATTTTCTGACACTTGTTTTGAAATGAAATTGGTCTTACGGCCGTCGATCTGGATCTCCATAGATCCGTCAAATTCAACCTTATCTACCACCTTAATTTTTGCCCCTATATAAATGCCTATTTTATCTAAATATTGCAGGAAAGCCGGACTGTCATCTTGCACGGTTACCACTATCCCGGATTGTTCAATTTGAAGTTCGAAAAGTGGTGTCTTGGGCTTCTCTTTATACTCCCCGTTTTCATCGGGAATCGGATCGCCATGCGGATCAAATTTTGGGTGTCCGAGAAATTCGTCAAGGCGCTTAATCAGTAGGGGAGATTTAATATGTTCGAGCTGCTCAGCTACCTCGTGCACTTCATCCCAATTGAACTTCAATTTTGCCACTAAAAAAGTCTCCCAGAGCCTGTGCTTTCTGATTACCTGAAGAGCAGCAATTTTACCTGCTTCCGATACATAAACCCCCCTGTATTTCTGATAGGAGAGAACCCCTTTTGAAGAGAGCCTTTTAATCATATCGGTTACCGAGGCGGCCTTTGTATTAAGCTCATCGGCAATGGCATTAGTGGAAACACTCTGTCCTGACTGCTCCGCCAGGTGATAAATTGCCTTTAAATAGTTTTCTTCAGCAAAGCTTAGCATTGACCTGTATTTTGGGTAAAACTATTAATTTTAGTCAAATCTAAAAATAATTTTAACATATTATTAAAAATAAATTAAATTATCGATTATGACGGTTAAAGGCATTTTTAACTAATGAATAGTTGGTATGCTTTTGGATCGTATCCGGTAGTTTTTGAATGTAAAATGTGGAAGTGCAGGGTAAATGAGCTCCTTGTAGACAGCTATTTACACAAAAATATTTAAGTATTAAACGAGATAATTAATTATAAACATCTGATTTTAAGATATTTATAATTTTATTTTCTTAACTGAAGTCAGCAGTTTCTTAGCTTCTGATGCCCATTTAACCTCTGCCCCTGGAAGCGTAGTGTAAAAAGCATGCGTTTGAATTTGCTCCCAGAGTTCCTTATGATCCACACTCTTGAAGTCAATGTTAAGACTTGCATCGTAGGGTGCACAAACCTTTTCCCAACGAATATTATGTTGAAGGATTATAGGAAGTTGAAGTGAGAGGTACTCATAAATTTTAGTAGGTATTGCACCTTCGGTACTTTTGTTTTTTGGGTAGCCTATAAGACCTAAATCGGCTTCGGAAATAGCGTCAATTATTTGAGAATGGTTAACCAAATTACTCCCGCCGACCAGCGAAATCCACGGATATTGATAAACATATTTTACTATCCTATTGGCAATACTTTTTTGAGCGGCACGACCTACAATTTTCAGGCTTATTTTCGGGTTGATTTCGTGCAAAGCAATAGCAAGTTCGATAGCTTCAAAAACACCGGTGGTTTCGGCCAATGTGCCGGTGAAAAGTAGTTTGTTAAATGTTCCGGGTCGGGCGCTCTTGGTATTATTGATATTATGAAATTTATTCTCAATTATTGAGCTCTTTCCGAGGGTAAATGTGAACTCCTTTTCATAATTTTTTTCAGCCACAAAGTAGTGATTAATAAAGGGCCGGCTTAAGTATTCAGTTCCTCTTACGTAAGCCGCTAAGATTGGCCTGGCAAACCGGGAAAAACCCGGTCCATACTTTATATTTCTGTAATAGTTTTCACGAACGTCATAACAAAGTTTGGTGCCAAAAAAAAGTTTATATAAGATACTTACCAGTATAAGTTCATGAGTATTGAAAATGATAAGATCAGGTGCCAGTTTTATGTAATGGCGGAAGCAGATTATAGGGGCAAATACTCTT
>JBCDHA010000356.1:0-4691 GCA_038750705.1 Bacteroidota bacterium | reverse complement strand
GTTGGAAAAGATTGATATGCCCACCGCGTCGCGCTGTCTTTGTAATAAGTGACTTAGCGCTCCGGCTGCCAAAGAACTAAACAGAAGCTTACCCTTGTTTTTAACAGGGTAACGCATGGAAGATGAATTGTCAATAACAATCTGACATCTTAAATTCGTTTCTTCCTCGTATCTTTTAGTGTAAAGCCGATCAGTTTTAGCAAAAACTTTCCAATCGATATGACGCGTGCTTTCACCGGTATTGTACAGGCGATGCTCTGCAAATTCAACAGAAAAGCCATGATAGGGTGACTTATGTAGCCCGGTTATGAATCCCTCAACCAACTGTTTTGCCAGAAAGTCTACTTTACCAAAATCCCTGATATCCTCTAATTCGTGAAGCATTTACTCTAGTTCATTTACTACAAATGACCCCCTTAACGTTTCTAAAGCCAAATTGTTTTAATTATGAGGAAGTCCATTTGCATTAAATATAAATATTATACTATATTTAGCATATAATGGTCTGGAAAAAGCCGAGGCTAACTAAAATTTAAAACCATAATTGTGGACGAAAACAACACTAACGAAAGGGAAGAAATATACTCTGAGAGAGTGAGAGCAGGAAAGCGTACGTATTTCTTCGATGTGAAAGCGACGAGGTCAAATGACTATTATTTGACAATTACAGAAAGTAAAAGGCGGTACAAAGATGATGGCTTCTCCTACGAAAAGCATAAGATTTTTTTGTACAAGGAAGACTTTAATAAATTTCTGAATGCCTTAAGTAACACTGTTAACCACGTTAAGGATGAATTAATGCCGGAGGTTGATTTTGATCAGTTTGACAGGGATAATAACCATGCGGCTGTTTCTCAGGAGAATGCTAGTATGGATTCAGAATTGAAATGGGATTGATCTGAAATTCAAAATTTTAAGAATTTACTAAATTTAACCTTATCCTTATGATAAGGTTTTTTTATGATCAAAAACACCCTGGTATATCTTGTTATCGGTATGGCGCTATTTATACTAGTGGCCTGGCTGTTTTCCGATATTTTTGTTTATGTAGCCATCAGTATTGTTTTAAGCGCTGTACTTAGGCCCCTTACCCAAAACATTGCTAAGGCTCAATTTTTTAAGATAAGGATACCCCGCTTAGTTGCTGTGGTCCTGTCTTTCGTAATTTTCTTTTTATTCATTGCTTCTTTTATCATACTCTTCATTCCTTTAATTTCTGAGCAGATAGAAGTGCTGTCTAAGCTGGACTATGAGAGTTTGTACTATAGAAGCACGGGCCCCTTGAGGAATATTGAACAGTTTTTAATTGATAATGATCTCACCTCTCAACCTAACGGATTCTTAGTGGATACGCTTAAAAAGAATATGCTTTCGTTTATCTCAGACATCAATTTTAGCAATATATTAAATGAGCTTATCGCCTTTACGGGGCAGTTTTTTGTAGGGATTTTGGCAATAGGTTTTATAACCTTTTTCTTCTTGTATGAAATGGGCTCTATGCGGAATAAGCTTATATCCTGGATACCCAATCGTTTTTTTGAGGTAACAATTGCGGCTTACAATAAAATTGAACGTTTACTTTCCAACTACCTTATAGGCCTCCTTATTCAGATGTTTTCGATTTTTAGTATTGCGGCGTTAGGATTAAGTATTGTGGGCGTGAAGTATGCGTTAACAGTTGCACTTTTTGCTGCTGTGGCAAATCTTATTCCGTACCTCGGACCTATCCTGGGAGCTTTGTTTGGAATTATTGTAGGTGTATCAACAGGCCTGGAACTTGAAAGCACAAGAGATTACCTGTTTCTTATTGTAAAAGTAGTATCAGTATTTAGTATAGTTCAACTCGTAGATAATGTGGTTTTACAACCATTGATTTTTTCAAAAAGTGTGAAGGCTCATCCACTGGAGATTTTTATAATTATATTTGCGGGCGCTTCTTTGGCCGGGGTGGTGGGTATGATAGCAGCTATTCCTGTTTATACAATAGCTAGAGTATTTGTTTCAGAACTCTACCATGGCTACAGGAGCTATACAGTATTTAAAATTCAAAAAACTCAGTCATAAATGGCTCTTAAATGTGGAATTGTAGGCCTGCCCAATGTAGGTAAGTCTACATTATTCAATGCAATATCTAATAACAAAGCCGAGGCGGCTAATTTCCCGTTCTGCACTATCGAGCCAAATGTTGGCGTCATAACCGTTCCGGACCATCGTCTTACTATTTTGAAAGAGCTGGTCAACCCAAAAAGTTTATTACCTACTACTATGGAGTTTGTGGATATAGCCGGCCTGGTAAAGGGCGCCAGTAAGGGCGAAGGGTTGGGCAATCAATTCCTGGCTAACATTCGGGAAGTAGATGCTATAGCGCATGTGGTAAGATGTTTTAACGACGATAATATAGTACATGTGGATGGCCGTGTAGATCCTTTAACCGATAAAGAGATCATTGACACGGAACTACAACTGAAGGATCTTGAATCTGTCGAGAAAAAGATTCAACGGATAGAAAAGGTTGCGAAAACGGGCGACGCTGCTGCAAAAAAAGAATTGACTCTTCTTAATACCTACAAGGATCACTTGGAGTCAGGTAAAAACGCAAGATCACTAGAGGTTGCTGAAGAGGACAAGCAGGTGGTAAAAGACTTACAGCTGCTTACCACCAAACCCGTTATATATGTTGCCAATGTAGAAGAAGGGGCTCTGCCTGATGGCAACGAGCACTCTGCGAAGTTGAAAGCACTGGCCGCTGATGAAGGGGCAGAGGTTGTGGTGATTTCCGCTTCCATTGAAGCGCAAATTGCAGAACTTGAAGACCAAGAGGAGCGAGCTTTGTTTTTGGAAGAATATGGATTACAAGAGTCCGGCCTTAACAAGCTAATAACGGCGGCGTATTCCATCCTTGACTTGATAACTTATTTTACTGCCGGTGAGAAGGAAGTTAGGGCATGGACGATCAAGAAAGGTTGGAAGGCCCCACAGGCCGCTGGTGTCATACATACTGACTTTGAGCGGGGTTTCATAAGAGCTGAAGTAATTAAACTAAGCGATTATGAAAAGTATAAAACCGAATTGGCATGTAAAGAAGCAGGCAAAATGGGCGTAGAGGGTAAAGATTACATAGTACAGGATGGTGACATTATGCATTTCAGGTTTAATGTTTGAATTAGTGATTAAATAAAGTATATAATATTACATAGGCTTTTGCATTTCATTTTAATCAATTATTTTTACTATCTGCCTCAAGATACAAAATTGAGTTTGTATCCTTTAAAGCAGCTATTTTTTTAGGTAGGATCAGGTAAGAATCACAGACCATTTTTTAAGAGGAAAATTACCAGTTTGAGAGTCCGTATAGTATTTCTGTTAAAGAATAGAGGGAGTCATGTCCCCTTTCATCACCAATTTCTTTTGGCGCAAATGATAAAAGGAATATTGGTTAAGGGAGGGAACAAAGAATGGATAGATTATTCACTATACAATTTTTCAGGTTTAAAGGGCCAAACGAAAGTTAGTAGAAAGGGACTGCACTTTTATTCAGCTAGAATTACATTGGTGATATCAAGCCCTAACAAAGGTTTTATTGATTATTTGCTTGTCAACTTATTCAGTTTTGACCAAATGGATTTGGGTAATATGGTTATTCAGCCTGAAGGTGTTGAACTTGAAGAGGAGGTGGAGTTTTCAGAAAGTATGAAGTTCATTTGTATCTCACCGTTGGTTATTTTGAATTCTTCTTTCAATGATAGTGCCGCTAAGCGTTTCATTCCTCCTGAAACTGATAGCTTCTCAGATTTGCTTTATGAGTCCACCATTAAGCGTATGGAGGAAACCCAACTTTTTACGGAGGCCCAGCTTGCTTCTTTCTATAAATTCCAACTGGTTCCAGACAAAAAGTATATCGAACGGCTTACGTCATCACAGAAAAAGTTTGCTCGTATCTATCCTGTTTTTGATCAGGATGTAAAATATGAAATAAGAGGTTATACCTTCCCCTTCACACTTTATGCAGCCAAAGAGGTGCAGGAATTTGTATTTCATAGTGGTTTAGGGCAGTTCACGCATAAGGGGTTTGGTATGCTCGATGTAGCAAATGCTAATCCTAATAAGCGTATTGTCAAATACGAAATGGATATCGTTCAGGCTTAATTATTCCTTGTATTAAGAGTAACAGGCGCATAGCCAACCAAAATATCTGCGGGTAGATTCATAGGTCTGAGATAGACCAGTATCTCATACTGATTTTCAGTTTCGAAGTGATTGCCTTCAATATAACTTGTGTTCAACGTATCGCCATCAATCAGGTATTGATAATTATAAATACCCTGCTTCAAAATAGTTTGATATGATAATGTATTACTTCCGCTTTTTTTCATTTTAGCAATAGGCGAGTAATTGTTCATTTTTCCTACTACATAAACTTCACCGCTAACAGCACGATCAGTTTTCAAGTTGAAAACCACGTTCAAGTAGTCTGATTGAACCTCGCCATTTCCTGTGTCCGTATTTTGAATATAGTAATCGCCGTTAATATCGTCATATTGGGCATAAGCCTGGGTACTTCTTACCTTATCACCCATTAAATAAGCAGTACTCGGATAGGTATTTAAGTCAACTTTTGCTACGTTTTGCCCGGGATATCGTACCGATCTCAAATCAAAAATGCGATATTCATTACCTGCTAAAAAATTACT
>JBCDHA010000355.1:0-4710 GCA_038750705.1 Bacteroidota bacterium | reverse complement strand
GCTGGCAGAAATCCAGCAATGTTCCGATGTTACTTATAGAATCTATGATTATGAAAGAGTAGGTGATAATGGAAACAAAAGGGAGTTGCATCTGGAAGACGCCTTTGATGCGATTGACTACAAGAATGAAAATTCCTACATTAAAAAGTATAAAAAATACAGCGCTCCAAAACTTGTGAACTGTGCTTATTTTACGACAAATCATGTGGAGGCAGAGACCGAAGTGTTACGCGACTATTCACAACTGGATTCATTCGTCATCTACATGGTTATAGAAGGGGCGGCTTTAATAAAAACAAAGAGTGGAGAAACCAACATGACGCGTGGTGATGTGTGTCTTATTCCGGCTTGTTTTGATTATTCAATCATCAAGCCATTAACTAAATCCAGGTTTTTAGAAGTGCATTGTTAAAACTGTGACTTATTACCTCCTTATAAGACCGTTCAAATAATTGATCTTTTAGGTTAAGAGGTTATGAATCAAATTCATGTTAAGGTCATAAAACACCTTAAATTTAAATCACTTCAACCAAAAAAAGGAGGAAAATTGAAACGTAGAAATTTTGTACAACTTGCCGGATTAGGAGCTGCCGGGGCTATGACGGTACCATCCCAGTTAATGGGTAAGAATATTCCGGTAGAGGCCTTGCTGGATCCGGGTATGGATGTGGCTGGGAAGAAAGTAATGGCTGATACAGCCTTGAATACGGCTAAATCACTCAGTGCCACTTACGCTGATGTGCGTTTAGGCCGGTATCTAAACCAATATGTATTTACCCGTGAAGACAAAGTCCAGAATGTCGTTAACACAGAATCGTTTGGAATGGGAATCAGGGTAATTGCCAACGGTACCTGGGGGTTTGCCTCTACCACGGACGTCAGCCCCGATGGAATTAAAAAGGCTACCGAGCAAGCTGTGGCCATTGCTAAAGCTAATTCCAAGATTCAAAAGGAACCTGTCAAACTCGCCCCGGTTAAAGGGTATGGAGAGGTGAGCTGGAAAACACCCATTAAGAAAGACTTCAAAAATGTACCGGTTTCCGAAAAAGTGGACCTACTGCTGAATGCGAATGCCAAGGCCATGGAAAACGGGGCGAACTTTGTCAATTCTGCACTCTTTATGGTAAACGAGCAAAAGTATTTTGCGTCTAGCGAGGGTTCATACATTGATCAGGATGTACACCGGATCTGGCCTACCTTTGGCGTTACAGCCATTGACAGAGAGAAAGGCAAGTTCAAGTCGCGTCAGGCCTTGAGTGCTCCTATGGGTATGGGGTATGAGTATATGGATGGATCTGCTGCTGAAAAAATGAGTGGCCCTGGAGACGTAAAGCTTTACAGAAATAGTTATGATATGGTGGAGGATGCCGCAATGGCGGCCCAACAGGCAAAGGAGATGCTATCTGCCAAGTCGGTTGAACCGGGTAAGTATGATCTTGTGCTGGAACCCAACCACCTGGGATTGACCATTCACGAGTCTGTAGGCCATCCGTTAGAATTGGATCGCGTTCTAGGCTATGAGGCTAATTATGCCGGAACTAGCTTTGCTACTTTGGATAAGTGGAAAGCAGGTGATTTTCAATATGGAAGTGACATTGTTAACCTGGTAGCAGATAAAACTCAAGCGGGTTCACTTGGAGCGGTTGGTTATGATGATGAAGGGGTAAAATGTAAAAAGTGGGATCTTGTACGGAACGGGATCTTAGTGAATTACCAGGCGATACGAGATCAGGTGCACATGATCGATCAAAGCGAGTCGCACGGATGCTGCTATTCACAAAGTTGGAACGATGTCCAGTTCCAGCGTATGCCAAACGTTTCGCTGGAACCCGGTACGGAAAAGTACTCCGTGAGCGATATGATCAAGGATGTTGAGAAGGGTATTTACATAGCCGGTAGGGGGTCCTATTCTATTGATCAGCAGCGGTATAACTTCCAATTTGGAGGTACGGTGTTCTATGAAATCAAAGATGGTCAGATCGGTCCCATGTTGAATGATGTGGCTTACCAGTCCAATACCCAAGAATTCTGGAATTCTTGTGCTAAGATCTGTGATAAGGATGATTACCGGATGTTCGGGTCCTTTTTTGATGGAAAAGGCCAGCCTTCGCAAATAAGCGCAGTATCGCATGGTAGTTCTACTACGCGTTTCAACGGTGTTAATGTTATTAATACGGGGCGCACCATTTAATCATTGTTAATCAAAAAATTGAAATAGAAAAATGGCAATATATTCAAAAGAAGAGGCAAAGCAGATACTGGAAAAGGCGCTGTCCTTTTCAACTGCAGACACCTGCGAGATCAATTTAAATGGCAGTGAGAGTGGTAATATCCGTTATGCCAGGAACACGGTATCGACTGCCGGTCATAGATCAAATCAAAACATGACAGTGCAATGTAGCTACGGCAAGAAATCAGGGGTGGCTACCATTGATGAGTTTGACGATGCTTCCCTGGAAAAAGTGGTAAAAAGAGCTGAAGAATTGGCCAAACTGTCTCCTGAAAACCCTGAGTTCATGGAGCCTTTGAGCCAACAGCAATACCTTGATTCCAATACCTACAGTGCATCTACCTCTAAGATTACTCCTGAATTCAGGGCAAAAGTAGCAGCCAGCAGTATAGAGCCTGCTGCTGCGAAGGACGTGACCGCCGCAGGATTCCTCAATGATTCTGCGGGTTTTGCGGCTATGATGAATAGTAAAGGGCTGTTTGCTTATAATGAATCCACCAGTTTAAACTTTACCGTTACTATGCGTTCAAATGATGGTACCGGCTCTGGTTGGGTAACTCGTGATTTTAACGACGCCGATAAATTTGACCCTGAAGAGGCATCGCAGATTGCTATTGATAAGGCCCTTCAATCCAGAAATGCCAAAGCCATCGAACCCGGTAAGTACACGGTGATCCTGGAACCGGCCGCTTCTGCGCAGTTGCTTGGAAATATGTTTGGTTCTTTTAATGCAAGAACAGCTGATGAGGGGCGTAGCTTCATGAGTAAAGAAGGTGGAGGAACTAAGCTTGGAGAGAAGATCGTGGACGAAAGAGTTAACCTTTGGTCGGATCCACAACACCCTGATGTACCGTCGGCGCCTTGGGCAGGTGACGGTCAGGCCCGAAAAAAAATGAGTTGGCTTGAAGGAGGTGTTGTGAAAAACCTTTTCTACGGTAGGTATTGGGCAAAAGAAAAAGGTGTTGATCCTGTACCTTTTCCGAGCAACGGGATTATGGATGGCGGTGATGCATCTCTTGAAGATATGATCAAAGATACAAAGAAGGGCATACTCGTTACCCGGCTTTGGTATATCCGTACGGTAGATCCGCAAACTTTGCTTTACACGGGCTTAACAAGAGATGGTACCTTTTTTATAGAGAATGGAAGAATTAAGCATCCGGTTAAGAACTTCCGCTTCAACGAAAGCCCTATCATTATGCTTAATAACCTTGAAACACTAGGCCAGCAGGTTAGGGTTAATGGAAATCTTATACCTTATATGAAAGTGCGTGACTTTACGTTCACCAGCCTTTCAGATGCAGTGTAAATTTTTCTTTATTATGTAGAGAGTTTGGAAAGTCATCTGCCACAAGTGGATGGCTTTTTTTAGTTGAGAACAGGTCATTTTATAAACGGTTAAAGCTTAAGCGGCTAAAACAACCGTTCAAATAATCGGAATTGTTTCGATGCACTTCATCATCGCAACTTAGATAGACTTAAGAGTGTTACTACTTTATGTTTCAAAGAACTGAAATAGCTAACGGAAATAATGCTTTCTTTTTCACCCGACTGCAATACGAGTCCGGAGATTGGGATACCGATCAACGTATGCCCTCTAATGTTTTAAATTCTTTGGTGGAATATACTACGCTAAAGATTGATACGGAAGAGAATATCATTCCGTTAGGTGGCGATAAGATCTATGAATGCCCCTTTTGTTATTTATCAGGCCATAAGCTGGTAGAATTTACGGAGTCTGAATTTAGAAATTTTAAACGCTATGTGGAAAATGGTGGGTTTGTGTTTGTGGATGACTGTAATCACGATATAGATGGACTCTTTGCCAAATCGTTTGAGTCGCAAATGGAGCGTATGTTTGGTGCTGGTGTTTTAAAGACATTACCAAACGACCATCCTATATACAGCGCTTTTTTTCAATTTGACGATGGTCCGCCTACAACTTCTCAAGAGCTTAACGGATGGGGTGATGACCTTGTACATGACTATTTAAAGGCGATAGAAGTGAATGGTAGGGTAGGCGTATTGTATAGCAATAAAGACTACGGGTGCGAGTGGGATTACGATTTCCGTAACAAGCGATGGTATAAAATAGATAACACCCGCTTTAGTATAAATATTGTAATGTATGCTCTCACCTCATAACAAGAAAATGAATGGATAAAGAACTAGAATCAGTTGAGCAGGAAGTAACAACGCTGGTTAATAAGATAGGTGAACTTAAAACGGAGATGGCAAAGGTTATCGTGGGGCAGGAGGAGGCCATTGACCAGTTAATAATCACTTTTTTAGCAGGAGGCCATGCTTTACTTGAAGGTGTTCCTGGCTTAGCTAAAACCTTGATGATCAGGACGCTGGCAGAAGCGATTGACCTGGATTTCAGGCGAATTCAGTTTACGCCAGATCTTATGCCTTCTGATATTTTGGGGACAGAAATACTGGAAGAAGATCATTCTACCGGTAAGAAATTCTTCAAATTT
>JBCDHA010000354.1:0-4713 GCA_038750705.1 Bacteroidota bacterium | reverse complement strand
TGCAAAGTTGTTAAATCATTTCAGCAATATGAAGTCAAGTTTAAAAATGTTCAGATTGCTATCTTTGCATAAATTTTAGATGCCAATGATTTATGTGAGTAGACATGAGCATTTTAATGCTGCCCACAAATTATATAACCCCTCCTGGACAAAGGAGAAAAATGAAGAAGTGTTTGGCCCATGTGCTAACGAAAACTGGCACGGTCATAACTTCGACCTCATCGTTACGGTTAAAGGCGAGCCCAATCAAGACACCGGATTTGTAGTAGACTTAAAAAAGCTAAGTACATTAATTCGCAAGGAGGTGATAGAAGTATTTGACCATAAAAACTTAAATCTTGATGTAGAAGTAATGAGGGGTAAAATGGCTAGTACCGAAAATATGGCTATTGAGATCTGGAAAATACTTCAATCTACACTTCCTAATATAACTTCAACGGCGCAACTTCATTGTGTTAAGCTTTATGAAACCCCCCGTAATTTTGTTGAATACTTTGGTTAATACGGTAGTATGAAATATTACCTGATTGCTGGTGAGAGGTCAGGAGATCTACATGGCGGGAACCTTATCAAACAGATTAAACGAAGAGATACTAAGTCGAGCTTTATAGGTTTTGGCGGAGACGAAATGGGAGCTAACGGCATGGTACTCTCTGAGCATTATAGTAAGATGGCGTTTATGGGCTTCTTGGAGGTGGTGAAAAACCTGGGATCAATTCGTGGTTTACTAAAAAGATGCAAGCAGGACATCCTAAATCAGAGACCTGATGTAGTAGTATTAATTGATTACGGTGGATTCAATATGAAAATAGCCAGGTTTTGTAAAAAAAATGGTTTTCGTACTTTTTATTATATATCGCCTAAGGTATGGGCATGGAATACTAAGCGTGCACTTAAGCTCAAGGCTACGGTGGATAGAATGTTTGTGATTTTACCGTTTGAGATAGACTTCTTCAGAAAATATGGTTGGAAAGTAGATTATGTGGGTAACCCTGTACTTGATGCTGTTAAGTCACATATGGTAAATCCCATGGAAGCGGGCGAATTTGTGGCTCTTCTGCCAGGTAGCAGGCCACAAGAGTTGAAGCACGGTTTACCTATTTTGGCTGAGCTAGTGCTTAAACTACCTCAGGTAACCTTTAGAGTTGCCGCCGTTGATAACGTTGATGCTACAGTTTACAATGTAATCCGTTCTGCTCCAAATGTTACACTGGATTTTGGTCATACCTATGATTTACTGGCCCATGCAAAAGCGGCCGTAGTTACTTCTGGCACGGCTACATTGGAGGCTGCGTTGTGGAAGGTTCCCCAGGTAGTAGTATATGAAACCAGCCAAATAAGCTATCTTATCGCCAAGAATTTGATCAAAGTAGATTACATATCACTCGTAAATTTGATTGTTGGTAAGCCTGTAGTAAAGGAGTTAATTCAGAAGGAGTTTAATGTGCACAATATTGCTTCTGAGTTGGACTTGCTTTTGAATGATTATAAGTATAGAAATGACATGCTCTTACGGTATGATGATTTGTATAAAACGCTTGATATCGGTTCAGCCAGCGAAAACACGGCAGATCTGATGTTAAAATATTTACAAGCCGGTTAGAATTTGATTCTTGTTTGTACTCGTAAAACTGTTCTACTATTGCCATCGATTTCTTCTAGTCCGCTGCCTACGGTTTTGCGATCCGTAAAAATTGTACGCCCATATTTCGCCCAAAAGTCTAGCTTGGAACTGGCCTTAAACCTGAGTACCAAATAATTTCTAAGGCCCGTTCCGCTTAGTGCCGGAATAGAAAAGGTATATAAGACATCTCGTTCGAATATATACTGACGGTTATCAAAATCATCAGTGTCAAAAAGGGCGATACGCGTACTTAAACTCCATTTACTATAGTTTAGGTTAACGTCTTGAACTAGGGCGAAGCCTGTTGTTGATTTACCATTAAAACTCCGATGACTTCCTTGTAGCCTTGACTTAGTGCTTAAAACGGCGGAAACTTTATGATCAAGATTAATTAGGTAACTACGTGTTAAGGCATTATCAGCGCGTTTTAAATTATCAGGTAATTCTGTGTTGTTGATATTGTCAGCTTTTGATTGCTGTCTGAACTGGGCATACAAAAGTGTTTGTTTATTTGGCTTATAATTAAATCGTGCCAAGTATTCATAACCAGAACTGGGCTTGCTGATATTAGATCTTATATCAGTAAATATAAAACCGTCAAAAAAGGCAGTAATGCTCATTTTTGGGTTTATGGTATGTTTTATTCCTAAGTAAATACCTTTTTCACCCATATTTCTTGTCGACTCTCCAAAACCTGCCGAGTAAAAGGAATGAAAATTGTTGTCATAGTTTCTTATTACAATAGATGCATCAAGGTCGCCGCTGATGTTGCTCACTATCCCTGCTATACTGCCAATGCCTCCGGATGTTGATCTGGCAATTTCAGCGAACAGTACATAGTTATATTTTCGATAATTCACATAGGTGCTAACAACAGTATTATTTTGGCCCGCAAAGCGAGATATATTTTCTATGCCCTCATCCCGAATAATAGGTATTGAATATGCCGTATTTAAAAAATTCATACCTACATTCAAATTTTGCTTCGTATAATCAATGTTGGCGCCCCAATGTTTTTCACTAACGGTATTTCTATTTACTCTTTCAGTTTGTGTTCTGTGAAGTCCTGAAGTTTGTATAGATCGCACGAAGGGGGTCATTGCATAAGTACTGTCATTGATTACTCTTCCATCTTGGTTTAAAGAGGAATAAAGTCCTGTAATTGTAAGATTTTTTCTAACTTGATAAGTACTAACCAGTCCTTTGAAATGCCCTGTTTCAGATACTGACGTATACGGTAGCGCTCCCAGGTTTACTCTTCTGGTTGTTGTAATAGTTTCCGCTCCTTTGCCGATACTAAAGCCCGAACCAAAAACCAGTCCTTGTCCATACTGCAGTTGGAAGTCACCGAGAATGAGATTTTGTAGTTTGCCTTTTTTCTGTATTTGTGCGTGAAAGCTG
This sequence comes from Bacteroidota bacterium, assembly GCA_038750705.1. Classification (GTDB taxonomy): domain Bacteria; phylum Bacteroidota; class Bacteroidia; order Cytophagales; family Cyclobacteriaceae; genus Fulvivirga. The sequence goes on along the minus strand of JBCDHA010000354.1, from coordinate 1,688 downwards.
ACAAAGTCAAACCCAAACTGATTGCGGTTGAATTCAAAAACTTCACCGGCATCTTTCTCTACGGTGAATCCTAGGCTAAAGTCTTTAGTATAACTTGTTCGGAAACGTCCATAAAATTTGTCAGCATTTCCTGCATACCTGCTGGATTCATCATTTTCAGGTGTCTTGAAGCCTTTCTTTGTTTCCAGCGTCCTTTCATAGCGAAGGATAAGGTAGTTGTTTGATTCATTCCAAATGCGTTTAGGTAGTCCCTTCAATGAACCTCGAGGTTGGCGGAAATCTATTTTTACGAATGATTTAAGCCTTTGTAACGTCTTTAAATCAAATTCAGGAATGGCCTGAAGCTCATATACTGAAACCAACTCTCCAAACCTTTTCTTATATTCAAAAAAAGCCTGGACTTGTCGATTCGATAAGATGTATAAAGATGCCAGGTCCTGTTCTGTTGCTTGATTAAGATCAATAGGGTTGCTTAAGAAAAGCAGCAAAACCTCATATAGCTCATCATAGTTAATATCTTGATCTTGTCCTTGAAAAACCTCTTCAATGATCCTCTCAATGTTAGTTGGAGAAGTCTCATGCTGAGCATAAATGCAGGTGGAGCCTAGAACACAAATAAAAATGAATATATTTCGCCTCACTTTTTTGATAAAACGTAGTTTAATGCCAGTTGGTGAGTATTGCCTAGTACATAGTCTATTCTAATGGCATAGTCAATTTCTACCTTCCACGTCTTAAGGCCTAAACCGAAAAAGTTTACAAAGGGAGCGGTGTTAATTCCAGTGCGAAAGATGAATTTGGGGAGAAATACATACTCAATGCCAAGTTTAAACCGGGGATCATATTCAATGTCCTTTTCTACATCTGCATTTAATATCAACTTATCATTCTCACTATAAGAAACACCTACGTTCAGAATGGTGGGTAGCCTTTCGTCCTCCAGGTCAGAGAGTTTTGCTCGATTAATATTACGAATAAATGCACCAAGCAAAAATTCATCACTTAATCGGACGGCGCCGCCAAAATCAACCGTAAATACTGACCGGCTCCCAAAATCTTGAATATACGTTTCGAGGTAATTTAGGCGCACACCGAGCTGCCCTATTCCGAATTCATTTGCATACGATAAACTAATATTTTGTTGGTGGTATAAGTCATCACCAAATCGGAAAACGGTGAAAGAAGCTGCTCCTAATTTCAAGGGGAGAACTGCACCGGCTCCTATTGAAGATAGCTCTTGAATACCATATTGATTTTGTACACAAAGTAGTGCTGTGGTTTCTTTTACTGTCACTAAACCTGACGGGTTATTAAATGCAGACCATTTACCAACCAGTGCTGAATTTGTATTTCCCATCCCTAGTGGGCGAGCACCTAGCTCTATTCCATTTTGAGCATTACTTTTGTAGGTAAGTAAGACTATGGCCAGTATACAAATGAACTTTAATATTATCAAATAAATTTCTATTTACTACTTAATATAATTAATTAGTTGAAATATAAAAAAATATATACCTGAAGTGGCCTTTGAAAGCCTTTGGAGGGGTGATGTGGCACAGCCAGGGTTTCTCCACTGCAGAATCCGACCTCTTGGATGAGATAATCGTAAAACATCTCGGGCCTCAATTTTATGTTCTGGAAGTTCTCGAAGATCCGCTCAGTCAGTTTCTTCTTCTTGCGGTAGGAAC
>JBCDHA010000353.1:0-4728 GCA_038750705.1 Bacteroidota bacterium | reverse complement strand
TTCCCTCAAGGGCAGTGCTTAGTTGCTCTCGCCATTTGGCGGGTGGGGGTAGTTTTCAGGTTTAAGGGAATATCAATGCCCGTTAAAAACCAAAATCAAAATTATAGCCTGTTTCCTGGAGTAAACGATAGCGTTCTTCGTTTAAACTGTAGAGAAAGGAGCCCTTTTTGGAAGTAGACATATCTTTTTTATTGAGGCTGATGAGCAACCCTGAATTAAGGATTTTCTTTCGAAAATTTCTGTCATCAATTTGAACGTTAAATATCGCCTCATATACCCGTTTGAGTTGTACAAGCGTAAATTCTTTAGGCAGTAACTCAAATCCCACCGGGTGAAACCGGGCTTGCTCACGTAGATGCCTGATTGCTTTTTCGACCATTTCATTATGATCCAGTATCAACTTCGGTAAAGTGCTGAATGGAACCCACTTGGCCTTATGATTTTTAACCGAAATCTTTAGGTTGTTCTGATCAATTCGGATTAAGCTCCAGTAAGCGATAGATAATACCCTGCCACCTGGGTCTCTATTTACATTGCCAAAGGTGTAAAGCTGCTCCATGAATATGTTTTCCAGCCCGGTTAGCGTCTTGAGTATGCGACTGGCCGCCTTTTCTACATCTTCATTCCTGTTAACAAAAGATCCTACTAAAGACCAATTACCGGCTAATGGTTCTACCTCTCTTTCAAAGAGAAGGACATTTAACTGGTTATCCCTAACCCCAAAAATGATACTGTCTACTGCCACAAGTAAACCCTCTGCTGACGGATAGGTTTGGTCTTTTGATAGATTCTCCAGCTCGGATTTCATATTTGTTTACCAAATTAATAAGAAATACACTCAACCGATTGTAAAATTACATCTCATTAAAAATAAACGTTATATTTACGTTTAATAAATTTTCTAGCCGGTATTTTCAAAGGTTTTAACCACTTAATACATTGATATGCATTTTTCTACTGTAGACCTGTTCATCTTCATAGGGTATTGTGTTCTTATATTATCCGTAGGTTTATTTGTTTCCCGTGATAAAAAAGGTCATCAGAAGAATGCCGAGGACTACTTTCTGGCGAGTAAATCATTGCCTTGGTGGGCCATAGGTGCGTCACTTATTGCGGCGAATATTTCAGCAGAGCAATTCATCGGTATGTCCGGTTCCGGTTTTGCCTCCGGCCTGGCCATAGCCAGCTACGAATGGATGGCCACCATTACTTTAATCATCGTTGGCAAATACTTCCTGCCTATCTTCATTGAAAAAGGCATATATACCATTCCCGAATTTGTAGAAAAGCGGTTTAGCACGGAACTCAAAACCATCCTGGCCTTATTTTGGATAGCACTCTTCATCTTCGTTAACCTCTCCTCCGTACTCTACCTGGGCGCTTTGGCCCTGGAAGGCATCATGGGTGTCCCCATGGTTTATGGTATTCTTGGATTGGCGCTATTTGCTGCCGCCTATTCTCTTTATGGAGGATTGAGCGCTGTGGCCTGGACCGATGTGATACAAGTATTCTTTTTAGTGTTGGGAGGATTGTTTACCACCTACCTGGCGCTTGATATTTTATCCGACGGGCAGGGGTGGTACATAGGCTTTCAAGAACTACTGCAAGCGGCGCCGGATCGATTTCATATGATCCTGGACCAAAGTAATCCCGAATACGATAATCTGCCGGGAATATGGGTATTGATAGGAGGGCTCTGGGTAGCCAACCTCTACTACTTTGGCTTCAACCAATACATCATCCAAAGAACGCTTGCCGCTAAATCGTTAAAAGAAGCACAGAATGGGATAGTCCTGGCGGCATTCTTAAAACTCCTGATTCCTTTTATAGTGGTGATACCCGGTATAGCGGCTTATGTCATGGTCAATGACCCCGAGATCCTGGCCAGGTTAACCGAACAAGCTGTTGCCAATGTGCCCACAAAGTCTGATCAGGCCTACCCCTGGTTACTGCAACTTCTGCCGGTGGGCATGAAAGGCATAGCCGTAGCGGCCTTAACAGCCGCCATCGTTTCTTCTCTGGCCTCCATGCTCAACTCTACCTCTACTATATTCACTATGGACATTTACAAAACCTATATAAACAAAGCGGCAGGAGATAAGCAGACCGTTAATGTAGGCAGACTCACGGCAGCCGTTTCGTTAATTATTGCCTCCATAGTAGCTCCTGTGCTGGGTGGGATCGACCAGGCCTTCCAGTACATCCAGGAGTACACCGGTGTGGTAAGTCCGGGTATCCTGGCGGTATTCATGCTGGGCCTGTTTTGGAGAAAAACCACCAACAAAGCGGCCATAGCGGGAGCTGTCGTGTCTATCCCGATTGCGCTGGCCCTGAAATTCATGACCTCCTTACCCTGGATGCATCAAATGGGTCTGACGGCGCTACTCACCATGGCTGTGATCATAACTATCAGCCTGAGCGAAGGAAAAGGAGAAAATGATGAAAAAGGCATAGCATTGGGCGACGGTATTTTTAAGACGCATAAAACGTTTAATATAACGGCATTTGCGGCGTGTATTATCTGCGCCGTACTCTACGCGCTTTTTTGGTAAGTATCACCTGCACAGCTCTATTTTATTTAATCAGTCCTACAGACGTACCATACACTACCGAGAAACGGAAGCTAGTATTGTACGAATTAAATTCGTTGGGCGGTTGAATATACAGGGTTGTATAATTCCCTGAATCCCAATCATATCGAGCATAGGCGCTAATGTAATCCGATGTGGTCATTTCTTAGTTGCGATCTTAAGCAAGACAGGCTCGTAATAAATGCAGTATTATCAAATTATAATATCATTTACATGACCCTTTTCATGAAAAGGAGGTAGCGAAACCTGATTTGTGTCGGGTAGTTACGCTGTTTATATGGGTGCAATGGCAAGGTCATATTTAAATCTTATAAATGATAAAGCCCCCCTATTTGAATGATGCCGACACTAGTTTTATTTCAAAAAGATAGTTCATTTGTTTCTAGGTTCTTACAAAAATCGAATAGGAATTATGACAAGCAAGAAAATTATGAGTAGCCCAAAACTGTTTTATTTGATGTCGATCGCACTAGTAGCTTTAGCTATGTTGAGCTGTGAGGAAAATGAAGGATTCAGTCCTTCCGGGGACATAGGTCCGATAATGACAATTGGATCACCCTCCGGATCTACGGTGACGTTTAGTAGTGATAGAAGCTTTGATTTCAGCATTTTATTCGCAGATGATGATGGCTTATCGAGCATCAGCCTTGTCTCGGCGGATTTAGGAGTAGATAGAAGTATTACCTTAGAAGGGGAAACCAGCTATCAGTACCAGGAAACCCTGGATATCGCCTCTGATTTTGGTTCATTCCCCCTGGACATAACCGTTATTGATGTTTCTGGTAATACCAGTACGAGTACCATAACCTTTATTAAGGAAGAAATAATTGGGAATTTTGTCTATGCTGTAGGAGGCTCAACCTGGAATGCCTGGGATCCTGCCAAAGCCATGCAGATGGAAGAAGATGGTGATAACCCGGGTTGGTTTAGCCTTACTTTATTTGGTGACGGAACTAAAGATAACGGCGAAGTCAAATTTATAGGTCAGTTGGATTGGGGGCCTAATAATTGGGGACCGGAATCAAATACTGAAATACCAGCTGCGGGAGAGTCCACAGGCAGCACAATAAATAGTGACGCCAGCGGAACCTTGATACTTCCGGCTGGATATAGCGAGGTGAGGTTCAATCCGGAGCTTGGTCAGTACAGAGTGATTCCTGTTGAAGAAGCGCTACCGGCTTCCAATGGCCAATTTCACATCATGGGCTGTGGTTTTCAGGATGTCGATGGAAATGACATTGACTTATGCTGGAACACCGATAATGCATATGCCATGGTGCAGGATGACATAAATCCTTACTTATACAGACAGACCATAAAATTCACGGCATCTACTGATTTAAAATTCAACGGCAACCGGGCTTGGGACAATCTGGATTGGGGCTTTCCCAACGGGTTGGGAGATGAAGGAAAAATAGCGCCGGATGGCGATGTCTTATTTACCAGAACCGGTAAAGAGTGGGGCGCTGACTGGAAATTTTTTGATCGTCAAGGTACCTATGAGCTTATCGTAGATGAGTATACAGGGTATTCTCAAATTCGAAAAACAAACTAATCGCCAAAACTTACTTACACTATGAGAAAAATTATTACTGTAATTATTTTATTGTCGTCTAATTATCTTTTTGCCCAAAATGTAGAAATACAAGGGGTTGTTACCTCCGAAGAAGATGGACAAGGGTTACCCGGGGTGACCATTTTGGAGGACGGAACCACCAACGGTACAATTTCCGATGCTGATGGAAATTTCAGTATTGTGGTAAACGCAGATGCTACCTTAACTTTTTCTTTCGTCGGATTTCTTACCCAGAATATACCGGTTAGCGGAAGAACCAGAATTGATTTGGTTATGGAGCTTGATGTTGCTTCATTGGAAGAAGTAGTTGTCATTGGCTATGCAACGCAGAAAAAGGAGACCTTGGTTAGTTCTGTAAGTACGGTACAGGGTGAGGAGTTACAAAAAAGCCCGCAGCCAAACCTCTCGAACTCATTTGCGGGTAGAGTTTCCGGTGTAATTGCTACAACGTCTTCCGGTGAACCGGGATTTGACGGATCGCAATTGCTGATACGAGGACAAACCAGTAATGGTGACAATAGCCCGCTCATTGTTGTAGATGGTGTTATTAGCCAGCTTGGC
>JBCDHA010000352.1:0-4747 GCA_038750705.1 Bacteroidota bacterium | reverse complement strand
CGCTTATAAGTAGATTTTCATGCGACGACCAGAGCAATTTATTAACTGAGGTCCCGTGACCGGCATGTCTGGCTTTATCGATAACCTTTAAAAGCTTAAAAGTATGACTATCCCATACTGTTATCGATTTATCCATGCTACAAGTTACAAAATGTTTGCCATCCGGGCTATAATCGATATTATTAATGGCATACATATGAGCGGCAATATCCTGCAGGTTCAGGTATCCTGCGTTAACATCCCAGGCCTTGATGCGAGCATCTCGTCCGGCAGATAAAAGTAGCTGCCCGTCCGGACTATACCGCAACGAAAAAACGGAATTAGTATGCCCTTGAATTACGTGTTTAAGGCTTAAGTCAGATTTTTCAAATACCCTTATGAGGTTATCACTGTAGCCAGCGGCTAGTTCATTAGCAGGCTCATTTATCGCAATGGTTCTCAGACTAGCTTCCGACTCCTTTACCGTTTTCAGTACTTTTAAGCCATTAATATCCATTTTAATTAGAGTGCCCGACGAGTCGCCAATGTAGGCATGGCTTCCTGAACTTTTTATATCAAAAATGGCGGCTTTAGTCATATTCAACGAACCAAGCTCTTTCTTAACTTCCCAATCAATTACATGGATGCCGTCATAATTATGCCCTACAAGCAGCAAGTTTTGCTCGATTAGGTAATGTAGACCATAAATGGAATTTGGCAGCTTCGCGATTAGTTGACCATTCTCCGGATCATTCAAATCCCAGCTGGCCACCATGCCATCTCCGGCACCGGAAAAGAATACATTTGAAAATTGCGACCTTTCCAGAGTATAAACACAGTCATTATGCCCTGTTAGGGTGTTACGCTTAGATACAGTTACTTTGCTTCCAACCAACGTATTATAACTAATTTCGATGCAAAGAAGCATGATTTAAGTACAGGATTCAAATGCCCATTCTGGAAATAAGAAAGCTCAGTTCAAGCAGATCAATAGCCTTATGGAAAATAGCAGAGGATATTGATGCTTTATTCATGCAATGTATGCCGAATACAGAAGATCTGCATATATTGAAATCCTACAAGAGTAAAATCAAGCAAAAAGAATGGCTTGCCGGGCGGCTTACCATTCAAACTTTACTTGAATCATTAAACCAAAATTACCAGGGAATAAGAAAAAACAGAGATGGCAAGCCTGTTCTCGCTTTAAGGAATGGAGAAATTTCTATTACTCACTCCTATCCTTATGTTGCCGTTATGTATGATAGACATGAAGATGTGGGAATTGATCTTGAACGACCGACTTCAAAGCTTAAACTAATTGCCAAGAAATTTTTGAGCGATAGCGAGTTAGAATTTGCTGAAAACGACTTAATCAGATTATGTATTTGCTGGTGTGCAAAAGAGGCCCTATATAAGATCTACAGTAAAAAGGGGTTGATATTCAGGGAAAACCTAATCATAAATGAATTTGAGCCAAAAACCGAAGGGGTGATCTCTGGCAGCATAATTGCCAACAACACTGAAAAAAAGTATAACTTACAATACAATGTAGAACAAGACTATGTGCTTGTTTATAATGTTTAGGGCTATACAAAACAAGTTATGAAATACATTTTGACAATACTGCTGGTGACTTCTTTCGCAATCGGGCATAGCCAGGTAAAGGACTTCTCGCTGACCAACGTCCAAGATGGAAAAAGTGTGAGCCTGTCACAGTTTAACAGTTCAAAAGGTTTAGCCGTTATTTTCACGAGCAATGTCTGCCCATACGCGGTTTATTATGAGGGTAGAATTACGCAACTGGTGGCGGTCTACAAAGAGAAGGGCATTCAATTTATATTAATTAATAGCCATGGTGAGGCCAAGGAGTCGAATGAAGAGATGGCTAATAAGATCTCTACCTGGGGGCTGAACATTCCGTACCTATCGGACAAAGATCAAAATGTAAAAAGTGCTTTTGGAGCTCGCAAAAGTCCTGAAGTGTTTCTACTGAGAAATAATAATGGCAAGTTTTCAGTATTTTACCAAGGAGCCATCGACAATAACCCCCAGGTAGCAAGCGATGTAAAAGAGCAGTATCTTAAGCAGAATATTGAAGCGTTGTTGAACAATCAGTCACCCAAAGTTGGTAGCAGACCTATTGGGTGTATAATTAAGGGTTAAAGATTTCCATCGGTCATACATTTCAACAACTCCTTAACTTCCTCTTCCTTAGCATGATCTCCGATCTTTTCGAAAGACTGGATCAGGTTTCTCAACGAACGTTTTATAATTTCAGTATTCTTACACGGTTCAAAAAACATCCTTTGAGGTGTTAGCCTCAATTCGCCTATATAATTTTCAATATCCTCTCTCGAAAAGATCAATCCACGATTAAAAGCGTTGATATAAAATTGCTTGTAGGCCTCATCTTTATAAGTAAGAATGAATAGGTTAGGAAGGTTTACACCATAAATAGGCAGCTTGAGCTTCTGGGCTACTAAAAGATAGATTACGCAAAGCGATATGGGGTTGCCTTTTTTTGATTCCAGCACGCAGTTAATCATGGAATTGCTGGGCGAGTGAAAGTTTTTAGTATTTGCCGCAAACTTTAATTTATTAAACAAAACGCTATTCAGAATCTTTATCTGGTCATGTGGATGACCATCGGGCTTAAACTCAAGCCAGGCTTCATAGTAGAGTTGCTCAACATCCTGTTTGAGTTTTGAAAACTCAAGATCCGGATATTGATAGCTCGCCACTAACCACATCCCCTTTAAGAGATCATCCGACTCTTCAAGAAACCACTTCTGGAGTTTTCCTTTCAGAATATCAAATTGTAGAGAATGGATAAGATCTTCTATTCTCGACTGAACAAGCGGATTGAGATTGCTTTCCCATTCACTTTCCAAAAAAGGTATAACATCCTCACCAAGGGAGGTGATTTTATCTTCTACATGCGCAATAATCTCTCTATCCTCATCATCGAGCAATGAAACCAGAGCTTTGAGTTCAGTTTCTTTCATATTCAATTATAGAATTACAGAATGATGGAATTGTTGAATGAATGACATCTCAACTATTTCGCATTCTTCCTTGCTTTTAATAAAATAACTGAAATCTCTTCAATTTCTTTTTTAAAAGAAGCATCTATATTCAAAATTTTACTTTCTTCCATAATTTCGACCCAAAAGAGTACCTCATCCGCTTCTTCGACTGAAATACTCAATTTAGAAAAAATTCAGCCCTTGAACGACCTCTACAAGCGGCCCTGTAATTGGCGCCCACGGACAAAGCTAATCTCAAAAACTGTCAGCCAATAATTCTGGCCTCTTCATTCTTTGAAAGTTGTTTAAAAGTTCCAATAGCATTCAATCCCAATTGCTTGGTCCTGGGCTTCATCATCTACACAAATGCAACTTTTTCTAATTTTGACGCCACACGCTAAATTCAATCATTCAACATTGAATCACGTTTGAATAACGCCAACATTAAACTTTTCCACTGGTGAATGATTAGCCGCCTCAATACCCATAGAAATAACCTTTCTGGTTTCAGCAGGGTCTATTATGCCGTCCACCCATAGTCGAGAGGCGGCATAGTAAGGACTTAATTCCTCGTTATACTTGTCCGTAATTTCCTTCAGTAAGGCCTCTTCCTCCTCAGTTGAAATTTCCTTACCCTGGGCTTTAAGGGTAGAAACTTTAATCTGCAGTAAGGTCTTAGCAGCAGAAGCCCCGCTCATTACAGCTATCTGAGCGGACGGCCAGGCGTATATTAGCCTTGGATCATATGCCTTACCGCACATGGCATAATTGCCTGCTCCATAACTGTTCCCTATCACAATGGTGAACTTGGGCACAGTGCTATTGGCCATGGCATTTACCATTTTTGCACCATCCTTAATAATGCCCCCATGCTCTGCTTTGCTGCCCACCATAAAACCACTCACGTCCTGCAGGAATACCAAAGGAATTTTACGCTGGTTACAATTCATAATGAAGCGAGCAGCCTTATCAGCAGAATCCGAATATATTACTCCACCCATCTGCATTTCACCCTTCTTACTCTTAACTATTTTTCGCTGGTTAGCTACAAAACCTACCGCCCAACCATCCACTCGCCCGTATCCGCACACTATAGTTTGACCGTAAAGCTTTTTGTATTCGTCGAATTCGGACCCATCTACCAAGCGTTTGATAACGTCGACCATATCATAGGGCTTTACGCGACTATCGGGCAAAATGCCATATATGCTTTTGTTATCCTCTTTCGGTTCTTGAGATTTGATTCTATCAAAACCAGCGTCTTCAGGTTTACCAATCTTGTTAAAAATAGACCTGATATAATCCAGGCAAGCCTGGTCATTTTCAAACTTGTTATCCGTAACACCTGATATCTCACAATGCGTAGTGGCTCCTCCGAGCGTTTCATTATCAATATCTTCACCTATGGCGGCCTTTACAAGATAGCTCCCTGCCAAAAATATTGACCCGGTTTTATCAACGATCATTGCCTCGTCAGACATTATAGGCAAATAAGCTCCTCCTGCAACACAACTCCCCATTATTGCTGCTATTTGTACAATACCCATGGCCGACATTTTAGCATTATTTCTAAACTGTCTCCCGAAATGCTCTTTATCAGGAAAAATCTCATTTTGCATAGGTAGGAAAACACCGGCGCTATCTACCAGGTAAATGATAGGTAGTCGGTTTTCCATGGCTACTTCCTGGGCTCTAAGGTTCTTTTTGGCGGTAATAGGAAACCATGCACCGGCTTTGACTGT